>DATHAU010000283.1:0-11489 GCA_035296545.1 Microvirga sp. | reverse complement strand
CGGATGCCGGCGGCGACCGCCACCCCCGCCATGTCGCGCCAGCGCCGGAGGCGGCTCAGCTCCTCCGGCGGCGGCATGTGCACGTGGTCGCAGTCCTGAGCCTGAGGGGAGGCCAGGGGATTGCGGCTCAGGGCCAGCACGCCCAGCACCTTGCCGGCCTTGCGCCAGGTGATGAGCGCGCCGAGAAGCGCGATGGCGGTGAAGCCCGCCAGCTCCACGTGGGCGGCGAGCCGGTTCATGGCGCCCGCCGTGGCGCGCAGCAGGACCGCCGCCACGCCGACGATGGCGATGGCCGCCAGGGCCTGGACGAGGGCCGCCGCAAGGCTCAGGGCGAGCCCTTTGCGCAGGGCCCTCCCGTCGGCCACGAGATAGGCCGAGATCACCGCCTTGCCGTGGCCGGGGCCCGCCGCATGGAAGACCCCGTAGGCGAAGCCCAGGAGCAGCAGGGAGCCCATCGCCCCGCCGTTCTCGCCCAGATCCCGGATGCCCGCCTGGAGGCTCCGGTAGAAGCCGGACTGGATGGAGAGGATATAAGCGCCGAGGGTCCCGGTGGGGGCGGCTTCCCGCAGCCCCATGCCGAAGGGGTTGCGCGGGGGCGGCGCGCTCATGGGGCCGAGCAGCCAGGCGAGGGCGCTCATGGCGGCGGCCACGAGGGCGACCGCCGCCAGCGCGCAGCCGAGCCGCCGCCAGAGCCGTCCCGGGCCGGCCGACGGCAGGGCGAGGGGTTCCGACGTCAGGGACATGCCACGATGGCCCGGTTGGCGTATTGGGCCGCGCCGCTCAGGGACGGCGGGAGCGCCCCTTCCGCCTGGAGGATCTGCTGCATGGCGGCGTCGAGGGGCTTGGCCTTGGCGACGGACGTGGCGCAGCCCTGGGGGGCGTTGGCAAGGGCGATGGAATCCTTGCCCTCCGCGAGGGTGAAGTAGACGAAGAAGCTGGGGTCGTCGATCTCCATGGCCACCGCGCCGGACGCAGGGGCCGGCGTCTTCAGGGGCAGGAAGAACGACAGGGCGACCTGGGCCTTCTCCATGGCCATCCGGGGCTCCCGCGGCGGGTCGAAGGCCTGCTTGCGGCCGTTCACCTTCACGGTGGTGAAATAGCCGAACTCCTCCAGGGAGCCGGTGTTCTCGTCGGCGAGAGGCTGCAATTCCTCCGGGGTGAGCTTGCCGTCGCCGTTCCGGTCGAGGCCCTGGGTCACGTAGGCCGTATAGGCCTCGTCGAAGGTCCAGGCGTGGCGGATGCCTGTCACGCGCCCGTCCGGGGCGAATACGATCTCGGCCTTGGCCGTGACCCACACATGGGGATGGGCGAGGGCAGGCGGGACAAGGGCAGGCGAAGCGAGGCCCGCCAGGCAGGCGGCGAGAGCGGCTTTGAGACCAAGACGGCGTGTCATGCGTTGACCTAGAAAAGCGACGCTTCCCGGGCGACGGGAGCCGATGAACCGGTTCTATGACGCATTATGGTTAATAGAGGCAGAACGGAGGCGGGCTTGATTGACGCGGACGGGTGTTTATGTCAGTATTGCTGACATAAATTCCATCACAACAAGACCGGATCACCGGCAGCGGGGCGAGGGCTCCAAGGAGGAAACGGGCAATGGCCGAAGGTCATATGGCGCTCCGTGACGTAACGCTCGACGACAAATACGATCTCACCAAGGACCGGATCTTCATCACCGGCACGCAGGCCGTCGTCCGCATGCTGCTCATGCAGCGCGAGCGGGACAGGCTGGCGGGCCTGAGCACGGCCGGCTTCGTGTCCGGCTACCGCGGCTCGCCCCTGGGCGGCATGGACCAGAATCTCTGGCGCGCCAAACAATGGCTCGAGCGGTCCAACATCGTGTTCCAGCCCGGCCTCAACGAGGAACTGGCCGCCACCGCCGTGTGGGGCTCGCAGCAGGCCGAGATCCGCGGCGACGGCAAGTACGACGGCGTGTTCGGCCTCTGGTACGGCAAGGGCCCCGGCGTCGACCGCTCCGGCGACGTGTTCCGCCACGCCAACATGGCGGGCTCCTCCAGGCACGGCGGCGTGCTGGCCCTCATGGGCGACGACCACACGGCGGAGTCCTCCACCGTGGCGCACCAGTCCGAGTTCCACTTCGTGGACGTGATGATCCCGATCCTGAACCCGGCGGGCGTGCAGGAGATCCTCGATTACGGCCTCTACGGCTACGCCATGAGCCGCTTCTGCGGCGCCTGGGTGGCCTTCAAGTGCGTGAAGGAGAACATCGAGTCCACCGCCTCCGTGGACGGCTCCCTCGACCGCGTGAAGATCATCATGCCCGACGACTTCGTCATGCCGCCGGGCGGGCTCAACATCCGCAACCGCGACGGGGTGCTCGACCAGGAGGCGCGCCTCCAGGACTTCAAGCGCGACGCCATGATGGCGTTCGTGCGCGCCAACAACCTCAACCGCATCGTCCTGTCGGGCGGACGCAACCCGAAGATCGGCGTGATCACGGTGGGCAAGTCCTATCTCGACGTGCGCCAGGCCATGGACGAACTCGGCCTCGACGAGGTCAAGGCCAGCGACATGGGGCTTCGCCTCTACAAGGTCGCCTGTCCCTGGCCGCTCTCCCAGCGCGAATTGCTGGAATTCGCCCAAGGGCTCGACAAGATCATCGTGGTGGAGGAGAAGCGCTCGCTGATCGAGGTGCAGGTGCGCGAGGAGCTCTACGGCACCGCCAACCAGCCCCTCTGCATCGGCAAGAAGGACGAGGCCGGCAACTGGCTCTTCCCGGTCAAGGGCGCGCTCGATCCCAACGACATCGCCATCGTGATCGGCGAGCGCCTGCTGGCCTACCACAACAACGACGACCTGCGCGGCCGCGTGGCGCGCCTGCGCCATGCCCAGGAGGTGCTGGCGGCCACCGGCGACGTGGCGAACCGCGTACCGCATTTCTGCTCGGGCTGCCCGCACAACTCCTCGACCAAGGTGCCGGACGGGATGCGCGCCTATGCGGGCATCGGCTGCCACTACATGGTGCAGTGGATGGACCGCTCCACGGACGGCTTCACCCAGATGGGCGGCGAGGGCGCCAACTGGATCGGCGAATCGCCGTTCTCCAAGCGCGGCCACGTGTTCCAGAACCTGGGCGACGGCACCTACAACCACTCGGGCGTTCTCGCCCTGCGCTGGTCGATCCACACCAAGACCAACGTCACCTACAAGATCCTCTACAACGACGCGGTCGCCATGACCGGCGGGCAGAAGCATGAGGGCGGACTCACCGTCGACATGATCGCCCGCCAGGTGCGGGAGGAGGGGGTGGAGCGCATCGCCCTCGTGACCGACGAGCCGCACAAATACCCGAAGGAGATCCGCTGGCCGTCGGGCATGACGATCCACCATCGCGACGAGCTCGATGCGGTGCAGCGGCAGCTTGCCGAGATCCCCGGCGTGACGGCGCTGATCTACGATCAGACCTGCGCGTCCGAGAAGCGCCGCCGCCGCAAGCGCGGCGAGTTCCCGGACCCGGACAAGCGCGTCATCATCAACGACCTCGTGTGCGAGGCCTGCGGCGATTGCTCGGTGCAGTCCAACTGCGTCGCCGTGCAGCCCGTGGAGACGGAGTTCGGCCGCAAGCGCCAGATCGACCAGTCCAACTGCAACAAGGACTTCTCCTGCGTGAAGGGCTTCTGCCCGTCCTTCGTGACCGTGCATGGCGCCAAGATCAAGAAGGCGGTGCCGGAGACGCTCTCCACAAGCGGCATCGCCTTCAAGCCGCTGCCCGATCCGGCGATTCCCGCCATCGACCGCACCTTCAACGTGATCGTCACGGGCGTGGGCGGCACCGGCGTCGTCACCATCGGGGCGATCCTCGGCATGGCGGCGCATCTGGAAGGCAAGGGCTTAGGCATGATCGACATGGCCGGCCTCGCCCAGAAGGGCGGCGCGGTCTACAGCCACGTGCGCCTCGCCAACAGCCAGGACGACATCCACGCGATCCGCGTCTCAGCGGCCGCGGCCCATCTCGTGCTCGGCTGCGACCTGGTGGTGACGGGCACCAAGAAGGTGCTGGCCTCCGTGAAGCAGGGGCAGACCGCCCTCGTGGTCAACACTGCCGAGGTGATGCCGGGCGAGTTCACCCGCAACGCCGATTTCTCCCTTCCGACGGAACGGGTGAGGCGCGCGATCAAGTCCGCAGCCGGAACGGAAGGCGTCGCCTTCGTGGACGCGACGGCCATCGCCACCGCGCTGCTCGGCAATGCGATTGCGGCCAACATGTTCATGCTGGGCTACGCCTACCAGACCGGACGCGTGCCCCTGTCGGGCGCGGCCATCGAGAAGGCCATCGAGCTCAACGGCGAGGCGGTGAAGATGAACCTGTCCGCCTTCACCTGGGGCCGCCGCGCGGCAGCGGAGCCGGAGCTGATCGCCCGGATGATGAGCGACCTGGGGGCTCCGACGGAATCGCGCAAGCTCTCCGAGACCCTCGACGAGGTGATCGAGCGGCGCGAGCGCTTCCTCGGCGAGTACCAGAGCAGGCGCTACGGCAAGCGCTATCGCGCCCTTGTCGAGCGGGTGCGGGCGGCGGAGGAGAAGGCGGCGCCGGGTTCAACCGCGCTCACCGACGCCGTGGCGCGCTCGCTGTTCAAGCTCATGTCCTACAAGGACGAGTACGAAGTGGCCCGCCTCTACACCAACGGCCATTTCGAGCGCCAGGTGGCTGCCGCCTTCGAGGGCGAGAACCTCACTTACGAGTTCCATCTCGCCCCGCCGCTCTTCGCCCGCAAGGACCCGGTCACCGGCGTTCCGAAGAAGATGAGCTTCGGCCCTTGGATGATGAAGGCCTTCCGGGTTCTGGCGGGACTCAAGGGCCTGCGCGGCACGCCCCTCGACGTGTTCGGCTACACCCATGAGCGCCGCACGGAGCGCCAGCTCATCCGCGACTTCGAGGCGCTGGTCGGCGAGATCCTGGCAAGGCTCAACGCGGAGAATCACGCCGCCGCCGTGGGCCTGGCCGCCGTGCAGCAGAAGATCCGCGGCTTCGGCCACATCAAGGATCGGAACCTGAAGGCCGCCAAGGCCGAGGAGGCGGCTCTCCTCGCAAGGTTCCGCACCGAGCCGCAGTCCCTGCCGGTCGCGGCGGAGTAACGGAACGGGCCATCCCGGACGGCGCGAGCCGATCCGGGACCGCCTCGCTGCCGCTTACGTCGCGGGGCGCGGCTTCGCGCGGCCCGAATCGGGGATTCTCACCACGTTGCCGCGCATCTGCGCGGCCTCCAGGAGCTCGGCCAGGCGTTTTGCGAGCTCCACCTGCCGGAAGGGCTTGGCCAGCCGCGGCAGCTCGGCTCCGGGTCCCTGCACGAGATTGGTGTAGCCCGTCATCAGAAGGGTCGGAAGCTCCGGCCTCAGCCTGCGGGCCTCCTGCGCCACGTCCGCGCCGCTCATGCCGGGCATCAGGTAATCCGTCACGAGCAGGTCGATGTCGGCCTCGCGGGTCCGAAGCACCGCCAGCGCCTCGACGCCGGAACCGGCCTGGATCACCGAGTAGCCCAGATCCGTCAGCATCTCGGCGGTGCCCACGCGCACCAGCTCCTCGTCGTCGATCAGGAGCACCGTCGCCGGCCGCACCGCCGGAACCGTCTCGGCGGGCATCTGTTCGCTGGCGGCCGCCTCCTCGCCTGCGACCGGCAGCCAGAGCTGAGCCTGCGTCCCGATGCCGGGCGTGCTCGACAGCGCCAGCGCGCCTCCCGATTGCGCCGCAAGCCCGTGCACCATCGACAGGCCGAGGCCCGTGCCCTTGCCGAGCCCCTTGGTGGAGAAGAACGGCTCCACCGCGCGCTTGAGGGTCGAAGCGTCCATGCCCACGCCCGTGTCGATCACCGAGATGCGGATGTAGTCGCCTTCTTCGAGCCGCCCCCTGCGGCCCGCGCGCACCTCGTCCAGGCGAACCTCCATCGTCAGCCTGCCGCCTCTCGGCATGGCGTCCCGGGCGTTGATCGCCAGGTTGAGCAGGGCCAGTTCGAGCTGGCTCGGATCCACCCGGGCCGCCGGCAGCTCCAGGGGCGCATCGAAGGCGACCTCGATGGTGGGCCCGATGGAGCGGGTCACCAGATCCTCGATCCCCATGATCAGGCTCGAGACGTCCACCGCCCTCGGCTGAAGGTCCTGCCGCCGGGCGAAGGCCAGCAGGCGCTGGACCAGGGTGGCGGCCCGTCCGGTGGCCTGGAGGGCGTTCTCGATCAGCCGCTGCGAGCGCAGGTCGTCCGCCGGAACCCGTCGCCGCAGCATGTCCAGGTTGCCCATGACGGGCGTGAGCAGGTTGTTGAAGTCGTGGGCGACGCCGCCGGTGAGCTGCCCGATGGTCTCGAGCTTCTGCGCCTCGTGGAGCTGGGCCAGGGCCTCCTCGCGCTCGCGGGTTCGCTCCGCCACCAGCCGCTCCAAGTCTTCCCGCGACCGGGCCAGCACGTCCCGGGCCTCGTATTGGCGGCGCCGGGCGTTCAGGGCCGAGCGCACGGCCCTCACCATGCTTTCCGCGTGCAGGGGGCGCTCCAGCAGCACCACGTTGCGCAGCCGGTCGAGGGTCTCGAAGGCGCGGGAGGAGCGAACGCCCTTGTGGCCGTTCGCCAGGACGATGAAGGGGAAATCCGACCAGGGCGGCTGCTGTTCGAGCTGGCTCACCAGCATGTCCAGATCGCCCTCGGCCAGGGCCTCCTCGGCCACCAGCGCCGCCCCCGCGCCGCGCTCGATCGCCGCCGCAAGGCCGGTAAGCTGCTCGCAGCGGATCGCCTTGATGCCGTGACGCCTCAACAGATCCGTGGCGACCTCGGCGTCCCGGCCGCGGGGCGTCAGGACAAGCACGGCTTCATTCATCGCTTGCGCCATCGCTGCCTTCGCCGAGCGCATGAGCCCCCGCCGAGGCCGACCCGGCGCCGTCCATGAGCGGAGCCGCCGCGCCCCGATAGGTGGGAACTCCCGTGAGAATGCCGTGGAACGCCCTCAAGGGAGCGCCGATGCTCAGCCCGTGCCTGTCGACGCGGAACTCGCGGATGGTGCGCTCGTGGTCCGTCGTTCGCGTCTTCACCACCGAGATCGCCTTGCGAACCTCCCCGTCGGCCTCGAAGAACCGCAGGAGAAGCACCGTGTCGGCGAGATAGCTGAGGTCCACGTCCGAGCGGATCTCGCCCACGAGACCGTGCTGGCCCAGGATCATCAGGGTCACGACGCCCTGCTGGCCCAGATAGGACAGCAGCTCGTGCATCTGCAGGGTCAGGTGCCGGTCCTCCGGCATGGCCTGCAGGTAGGCATTGAGGCTGTCGACCACCACCACCCTTGCGCCGTCGTCTTCCACGGCTTCCCGAACCGCCGTGGCGAATTCCCCCGGGGAGAGTTCGGCCGGGTCGATCTGGCGAATGCTCAGGCGGCCTTCGTCCATATGGGGCCGGAGGTCCATGCCGAGAGTCGCCGAACGCATCATCAAGGTGGGCAGGCGTTCGTCGAAGAGGAAGAAGGCCGCGCGCTCGCCGCGGTCGAGGGCCGACACCATGCAGCGCACGGCGGCCGTGGTCTTGCCCACCCCGGCGGGACCGCTCAGGAGCGTGGTGGTTCCCGGCACGAGGCCGCCGCCCAGAAGCGCATCGAGCCCATCCACTCCGGTGGTGAGCATCCTCGTGCTGATGGTGCCCCGGTGCTCCGCCGCGACCAGGCGTGGATAGACGCGAACGCCGCCGGTGACGATCGACATGTCGTGGTAGCCGCCGCTGTACTTGATGCCGCGCATCTTGATGACCCGCAGCTGCCGGCGCTCGGACCCGAAGCCGGTGGCGGTCTGATCCAGCGAGATCACCCCATGGGCGATGCTGTGGAGCTGAAGGTCGCCGGGCTCGGACGTGCGGTCGTCGAGCACCAGGACCGTGCAGTCGCGGCTCGAGAAGAAGTGCTTGAGGGCCAGGATCTGCCGCCGGTAGCGCAACGGGTTCTGGGCGAGAAGGCGCAGCTCCGAGAGGCTGTCGAGCACGACCCGCTTCGGCTTGAGGGCATCGACGCGCTCCATCACCCCGCGAACGGTTTCGCCCAGCTCCACCTCCGACGGGTGCAGCAGGGTCTGCTCCTGATCGGGATCCAGGCCGGCCTCCGGGACGAGTTCGAATAATTCGAGGGCGTCGAGGGACCAGCCGTGGGTTTGGGCGACGGCGCGAAGCTCCGCTTCGGTCTCGGACAGGGTCACGTAAAGACCGGGCTCGCCGCGCCGGGCGCCTTCCAGCAGGAACTGCAGAGAGAACGTGGTCTTGCCGGTTCCGGGCGTCCCTTCCACGAGATAGAGGCGGTTCGGGGTGACGCCGCCGCCCAGGATCTCGTCGAGGCCTTCGATGCCCGTGGAGGTGCGGTGACTGTCCGGGGGCGGGGCTGCAGTTTTGTTCATGACGCGACCTTCAACATCATCATACCCGTGCCGGTCGCAGCCGCCACGCAGTACACCGGAGGTCTACCAGCGTTCCGAGGCGGTCAAAAGAGAGATAACGAGGGAAAACGTCATGCCAAGCTTCGGGTTCCGTAAGGGCATGGCCCCCATCGGCAGCCCGCAGGACATGGCGTCCCTACTCCAGCCGCCAATCCACCGGCTCCAGGCCCTTGGCTGCAAGCCACGCATTGGCGCGGCTGAACGGGCGGGCGCCCCGGAAATCGTTGAGGCGGTTGAGGGGGGAGGGGTGTCCCGCCTCGATCACCAGGTGCCTGTCCCGGTCCACCAGCGCCGCCCGCTTGCGGGCCGGGCCGCCCCACAGGAGAAACACCACCGCGGGCTGCTGCCCGGAGATGGACGCCATGGCCTGATCGGCCAGGGCCGACCAGCCGAATTTCATGTGGGCCCCCGAGACCCCGGCCTCCACCGTCAGGGCCGTGTTGATCAGCAGCACCCCCTGGCGCGCCCAGGGGGTCAGGTCGCCCGATTTCGGCATGGGCGCGCCGAGATCCTCCGCCATCTCGGCCAGGATCGTGCGCAGGGAGGCGGGCAGGCGGCGGGAGCCGCGGTAGGAGAAGGCGAGGCCGTGGGAATCCCCCGGCGTGGGGTAGGGGTCCTGGCCCAGAACCACCACCTTGACCCTCTCGATGGGGGTCAGGCTGATGCTGGTGAAGACCGCCTCGGGGGGAGGCAGCACCTGGGCGCCCGCCGCGATGGCCGCATCGACCCTGGCCGCCACCGCCTCGGCGCTGCCGTCCTGGAAGAACGGCAGCCTGCGCCACCCCGCCGTCTCCGGCTTGGCGCGAAAGGCCGCAAGGGCCTGGGCAATGGGGCCGGGCATGGGGCCGCTCATGGAGCATGGCCTTTCGGTTGGAGGGCAGGGACTGCGAACGGTGACGATCCGGCCGGAGGCGGCACGATTTCCACGCATAGAAAAAGCACGATCGGCCGCAAGGATCCGCAGGTCTCGGGCGTCGACAGAATGTTACTTCTGTGACACGTTGCCGGTCTAGGTTTCGCAGGTTCGCCTGTGGATCAAACCCGATGTGAGGACTTTCGACCATGCTTCAGAGCCGATCTGCCGCCGCCCTGCGCGCCGGCTTCCTTGGGCTTTCCGTGCTGCTGTCGGGAACGGCTTTCGCCCAGGAAGCCGTGACCATCCGCTTCGTCCAGACCAACGATATCGACCGCATGGGTGCCGAGAAGGGCCGCGGCGGCTTCGCGAGGCTCGCCACCGTGGTGAAGGAGGAGCGCGCCAAGGGCAACGCCTTCTTCGTCCATGCGGGCGACACCCTTTCGCCCTCCCTCCTGTCGGGCTTCGACAAGGGCGCGCACATCATCGACATCCTCAACCGCATCGGCCCCGACGCCATGGCGCCGGGCAACCACGAGTTCGACCTCGGCCCCGACGTGTTCCGGGCCCGCATGGCCGAGGCGAAGTTCGACGTGCTCGCCACCAACATCATCGACGGCAACGGCCTGCCGGCCAACACCAAGGCCGACAAGATGGCCGAGGTGCAGGGGGTCAAGATCGGCTTCTTCGGCCTCACCACCGAGGACACGCCCATCGCGTCGAGCCCGGGCGACATCAAGTTCGCCTCCACCATCGACACGGCGCGCAGCAAGGCCAAGGACCTGCGGGCGAAAGGCGCCGACATCGTGGTGGCCCTGGCCCATACGCCGCTCGAAGTCGACATGATCATCGCCCGCTCCGCCGGCGTCGACGTGATCATCGGCGGGCACGACGAGCATCTTCTCGCCTTCTACGACGGCAAGGTCGCCCTGACCGAATCCGAGTCCCAGTCGAACTACGTGGTCGTGACCGAGCTGTCCGTCACCAAGACCACCAAGGACGGTAAGACCACGGTGGCCTGGACGCCGAACTTCCGCATCGTCGACAGCGCCACCGTCAAGCCCGATCCCGAGATCGAGGCGGTGGTGAAGGGCTACGAGGACAAGCTCTCCAAGGAGCTCGACATCGAGATCGGCGTGACGGAAACGCCCCTCGACAGCCGCCGCGCCACGGTGCGCGGAGGCGAAGCTGCCATCGGCAATCTCGTGGCCGACGCCTTGAAAGCCGCCGTCGGCGCCGAAGTGGCCATCACCAACGGCGGCGGCCTGCGCGCCGACAAGCAGTACCAGGCAGGCCAGAAGCTGACCCGGCGCGACATCCTCGCCGAGATGCCCTTCGGCAACACCACGGTGCTTCTCGAGATCAAGGGCGAGGGGATCAAGGCGGCCCTGGAGAACGGGGTGAGCCAGGTGCGCGAGCTGGGCGGCCGCTTCCCGCAGGTGTCGGGCATCACGGCGGAGGTCGACCTCAAGGAGCCGGTGGGCAGCCGCGTCAAATCGGTCAAGATCAACGGGGAGCCCCTCGACCCCGCCCGGACCTACAAGCTCGCCACCAACGACTTCATGGCCCGCGGCGGCGACGGCTATCGGATGTTTACGGAGGGCAAGTCCCTCATCGACGTGGCGGCGAGCCAGCTCATGGCGAGCCAAGTGATCGCCCATATCAGCAAGACCGGAAAGGTCGCCCCGAAGGTCGAAGGACGCGTCGTCCTGCGCTAGGGCTTTTTTTGCGATGTTCGGCGCCGGGGCCACGGGCTCCGGCGCCGCCTTTCGATGAGCCTTCCGCCTCGATGGAAGGGCGCATTTCCGTGCCGACCTCTGGAAGCGGCGCTTTTCCAGGGCCGGCATCCCGGCTCACGACCCTGGCGCTCCCCGGGAAACCTGCCTACGCTCGTCGAATCAAAGGCTTGAGCGGAGCCGCCGTCATGCATGTCGTTGCCCTCGTCACCCAGAAGGGAGGCACCGGGAAGAGCAGCCTTGCGGTGTCCCTTGCCGTGGCGGCCGTAGAAGGCGGCCTCAAGGCGGCGGTGATCGACGTCGATCCGCAGGACACGGCCGGCGAATGGTACAAGCGGCGCCAGGCCGAGGCGCCGGAGGTTCACTCCCTGCGCTGGTCCCACCTCTCATCGCGCCTTTTCCGCCTCGACCGGGAGGGCCATGACCTCGTCCTCATCGATACCCCGGGCGCCGACAGCATCGTGGCCGCGGAGGCCATGAAGGCGGCTCATTT
>DATHAU010000282.1:0-1559 GCA_035296545.1 Microvirga sp. | reverse complement strand
CTGCGGCCGGGATGGGCGGCACGGGGGCGGCGGCCCGCCTCCACGGATGGGGTGATGCTGGCGCGGCAGGCTCCTCGCCGGCCGCTTCGGGAGCTGGGGGCGTTTCGGGGATCGGGGGAGCGACAGGCGCGGCCGCCGGGGCCGCCTGAGCGTTCTTCAGCAGGCGCAGGTCGATTTCGAGAGCATTGACCCGCTCGCGAAGGACCTCGATCTCACGGCGCCTCGAGAACCGGCGTGACAGGCCTATCACGGCGATAATGGCGAAGAGAATGACCAGGGGGCCGAGATCAAAGAGAACGGAGACGATGAATAAGATCAGGTCCACGGAAGGCCTCGGGAATGCGGTTCCGGGACAGCAGGGCAGGCGATCGGCTAGTCCCTATGGCCAAGCTGTAACATAAAGGGCGTCCCCTCCATAGCCTCCGCCCCCCGGCCGATGGCGCGCACCGCATCGACCATCCGGCCCCGGCGCCCGAGCGCGTCGTCGGCAAGAGCGACGAAGCGGGCGTTGGGCGTGGCGGTGGGGGAGGCGCGGCGTAAGGACCGGGCGATCTCGTGTTCGTCCCGCTCCGGCGCCAGGGCGCAGGCGGCGATGAAGGCCCCGGCGGTGGAGCGGCTGATCCCCGCCCAGCAATGGAACACCAGGGGGCTCTCCCGCCCCCAGGCGCGCACGAAGGCGAGAAGCCTCTCGATATGGTCCGGGCCCGGCAGGACATGGCCGTCGAGGGGCTCCACGATGTCGCTGACGCCGATGAACAGGTGGTTGTCCGCCACGATGGCGGCGGGCCGCTCCACCGCGGAGCCCACGTTGATGAGGGTGATCACATGGCTCGCCCGCGTCTCGGCGACCGTATGGTGCAGGCGGGAGAGGGGGCAGACGTGAAGGGTGGGCATGATGGCGGTCCCGATGGGTGCGGCAGGTCTACCCGATTCGCGTGATCCGATCACCGCGACGGGGCTGCGGCCAAAACCCCCTCGCGGTAGCGGCTTTCCGCCTCCGCCACGGGCCAGGGTTCGAGGAAGGCCTTGACCGTGCGGGGCAGGGGGGAGGGCCTGCCGAAGAACCGGATCGCCTCCTCGCGGCCAAAGCCCGCCAGATGGGTGGCTTCGAGATAGGCCGCCTGCCGGTCCGCCCCCTTGATGAAGCGCTTGAGAGCCGCCGCGGGCTGGGCGGGTAGGCCGAAATGGATGTGGATCGCCCCCAGGAGCCCTGCCTCGATGGATTTGTACGCGTCGCCGATCACCGCCTTGAACGGCGAGATGATGTCGCCGATCACGTATTCCGGGGCGTCGTGCAGGAGCACCGCGAGCCGGGTCGCCTGCGGCATCGCCGGATCGAGATGGCCCGCGATGGCGTCCACCAGCAGGCTGTGCTGCGCCACGGAGAAGATGTGGGCCCCTTCCGTCTGCCCGTTCCAGCGCGCCACCCGGGCGAGGCCGTGGGCGATGTCGTCGAGCTCCACGTCGAGCGGCGAGGGGTTCAGCAGGTCGAGGCGCCGGCCCGAGAGCATCCGCTGCCAGACGCGGGGTTCCCTGGGCATCAGCGCCCCTCGGCCAGG
>DATHAU010000281.1:0-7596 GCA_035296545.1 Microvirga sp. | reverse complement strand
GCTCCTGGAGCAGAACACGCTCTCAAGCGTCTCGGCGCCCCTGCGAGCGAACGGGGATCCGGCGAGTACGCTAACTGGCGATGCTTTCGGCCAGGCTCATGTGCCCGGAGCAAGAGCCGTTGCCCCGCGCTTCAAAATCGTTACCTCATCGGACTCATCTTTACCTCGTCTGGGCAAAGGATGTAGTTTTGGCACCCGTTGATCTTGTTCACGCCCGAACAATTCCAGCATCAAAATGGCAGAGACTGCCGCATGCACGCTTCTGGAACTGACGGATCGCCGGCTTTCCGCGCGTACACCAAAGCGCTGGAGAAGCACCGTCCGATGAAGGCTCGTTGCTCGATATATCCTTACATGCACGCCAGTTTACGCGCCGATCCCTTCAACCGTGAAGTCACCCAGAAGCGGGCTGCTGGACTTCGTGAATGTATTGCAGATTTCCCGATCCCCGTTTTCAGCACGCCCGGCTCTCGCAAGACCCTGTCCGATGGGACACTCTTGGGTCTTTCGGCAGCGTCATTGCTCCCGCCGATGCGGCGGCCTTTCCTCGCACCATGAAAGCATCAGATGGATAATCGAATCCGTGTGGCCGTTGCCGATGATCATCCCCTCTACAGGGATGGAGTGGTGTCGGCGCTTGCGTCGGAACCCGATATCGAAGTCATCGCCCAGGGTGAAACGGCCCTTGAGGCCTTTCGACTGGCTCGGGACAAGGTGCCTGACATTCTCTTGCTCGGCGTGAACGAGGCATGGGTCGGGGTGAATAGCATCGCCAAAATTACCCAGCAGTGGCCATCGACCAAAATAGCCGTGCTGGCAGCGATGGATGACGAGGACCAGGTCCGCAATGCCTTGAAGAAAGGGGCACGCGGCTACCTTCTGAAGGAAACCAGCAGTTCCGAACTGATCAGCGCTGTCCGCCTCATCGGCAAAGGCCAGAGCTACGTGTCCCCGAGCCTTGCCGCGCGACTGATAAGGCCGCGACGGGCGGACGATGGCGCCGCGTCGGAGGCGTTCTTGGGCCGGTTCCCCGAACTCTCGCATCGAGAAGAACAGGTTCTCGACCTTCTCAGGCAGGGGCTCAGCAACCGGCTGATAGGGGACAAACTGGGACTGACGGAAAAAACGATCAAAGGCTACGTGACCGTGATCATGGAAAAACTACAGGTCACGAACCGCTTGGAGGCTGCCATGATGGCAGCGGGCCGCGCCGCCCGCAGTCAACCGATGCCGCCACAGGAACCTGGAGAACTCTGCTGATACGGATCCGCCGGGGCGGCATCGCAAGCATCGTCCCTGAAATGTAATTGCGTAAGTATTCATGGGCTTCGAAGCCTTAGGGCCAGACACGTCTTGAACCGTAATCTGCAAACGGCGGTCCCCTACCCAGTCATAGATACCCCGCAAGAGGCACCTGAGAGTCTATTCCCTTACTCTCATTGACGTTGCTGCCTTCAAATGGAGACTGTTATCCTACTTAACAGTTAGGCGCTCGGTACATTTATTCATTCCAACGGTGAGTAATGGCACAGTTGAGCGGGAGTATCAGATTGGAATTGGGGGTTCCAATGACGACGAAGGTTCGCGTCGGTATTGTCGATAAGCAATCACTGTTCCGGGACGGGATGATCCTGGCCCTAAGCTCCCAGCCGGACGTGGAGGTTGCGTGCCAAGGCGCGTCGATCGGAGATGCCCTTCGAATGGGTTTCGAGAGCAAGCTCGATATCCTCATGCTCGACATGAAGACGCTGGAAGACAGCTTGGATGCTGTCGAGGCCGTCATCCAGCAAAGCCCATGGATCAAAGTGCTCATATTCGCCCCTGCGGCTGATGAGGAGCACGTCCATGCCGCCTTCAAGTCAGGCGTGCGGGGCTACCTGCTGAAGGAGGCTGTCGCTGCCGAGTTGATTCAGGCGGTGCGCGTCATAAACCAGGGTCAGATCTATATCTCGCCCGGCCTGGCGGCGAAGCTCTTGATGTGTTCCGGCTCTCGGACCGCCAGGGAAACGAAAAAAGGATCGCTTCCGCATCTCACACCCCGCGAGGAGCAGATCCTGGCTATCCTGAGCGAAGGCCGCAGCAACAAGGAAATCGGCAACAAGCTCGATCTCAGCGAGAAAACGATCAAGCACCATCTCACCAACATCCTGCACAAGCTGAAGGTTCGCAATCGAGTGGAAGCCGCCCTTCTTGCATCGAACTCCCGGCCGGAGACATCAGCGGGATCCCGACATGATGTTGCTGCAGTTTCCAGTAGGGCGCACTAGGCTACGGCCCTCAGGATTACGCGTGGCAGGATCTGCCTTTGGCCACCTTTGCGCCGATCTCGAGCGCGGCTTGCACGAGAGCATCGACGTCCCGGACTTCCGTACGATGGTTGACGATCGCCGCTCGAATGGCGACCTGCCCCGACAAAGTGGTCACGGAAGGTGCGGCAATCCCGGATTCGTGGAGGGCGGCGACGATCTCGGAATTCACGCGATCCGAGTCGTCGCTCCTATAACGGAAGCAGACGATGTTGAGTTGCGCCGGTGCGAGCAGCTCAAGTTCGGGTTCGCCAGCGATCTTGCTCTCGAGATATTGTGCGAGGCTGCATGTCTTCGCGATGACGGCGCCAATCTTTTCCGTGCCGTGCACCTTCAGCGTGAACCACGTCTTCAAGGCCCGAAAGCCGCGTGAGAGATCCGGTCCGAAGTCACACGGCCAAGGCGATCCGCCTGCGAGCCCCCGGGCGTTGCGCGCCAGATAGCCTGGCCGGGAGGCAAACGTGTCATGGTGGAGCGTCCCGTCGCGCACCAGAACAAACCCTGCATCGTAGGGAACCTGGCCCCATTTGTGGAAGTCGAACGCAATGGAATCGGCGCTCTCGATGCCCTTCAGCCGCGCTGAAATCTCAGGCGCGAGCATCGCCAGGGCTCCATAAGCGCCGTCCACATGGAACCAGACCTTCTCGTTCCCGGCGACCTGAGCAATAGCCGCGAGGTCGTCGATTGCGCCGATGTCGACGGAACCGACCGTCCCGACAACCAGGAAAGGCAGCAGGCCTTCCCGTCGATCCGATGCAATGGAGCGCTCCAGCGCCCCAGTGTCCATGCGGTGCATGTGATCGGTCTTGATCAACCTCAAGGCGTCGCTGCCGATACCCGAAATCTCCAAGGCTTGCGCGACGCATTCGTGCGCTGCGCTGGAGGTATAGGCCACGAGTTGATGCTGTAAGTCCTTGATCCCGGTGCGGCGGGAGCTCACGCCAAGGGCAGCGGTTCGAGCCACAAGGACCGCGATCAGGTTGGCCATGGACGTGCCGGTGACGAACAGGCCCGTGGCCTCTTCCGGAAAGCCGAAGATCTCCCTCACCCAACGGGTGATCTGCCTCTCGACCTCAATCGGCATGTGATCCCGACCGCCGAGATTGGCATTCAGGCCTGCTGCAAGCATCTCCCCCAGCATTCCGGCCGGGTTGCCGCCGCCATGCACCCAGCCCATGAATCCAGGATGCACATTGCCCGTGGAGAACGGGAGGATATTTTCGATAAACTCCCGGTGGACTGCAGCCAGGTCCGACTCGGCAGCCGGAGCCGGGCTTCTGAACCGGTCGCGGATCTCCCCTGGGATGGGCTGCCAGACCGGACGCTCTCGGATATGCTGGATGTAGTCGAGGATGTCATCCAGCATCCGATGTCCGTTGGCGCGCAGCTCGTCCCAGTTCGCAGGATCGAGGTTCGTGTCGTCGCGCATGCCTTCTCCCTTTCAGCTGCGGCCCCAAGTTGCGCCGTTATCCGGCGCATCCGCCGATGAAGGCCTTATCGAAGAAAACCGATCGCCGCAAAGGTCACGCTCTCGCCTGCAAGGGCAATGGAGATCGGCGCTCCTGACAACCCGGCGAGGGACCGCCGTCAGACTTTACCCTTCCATGGCACCAGCACGCGCTCGAGCCAGCGGATGCCGAACTCGAACAGGCCTGCGAAGATGCCGATGAGCAGAATGCCCATCATGACGACATCCGTGCGCAGGAAGTTGGACGCATTCAGAACCATCTGGCCGATGCCTGCATGGGCTGCGATCATCTCCGCCGCCACGAGAGTGGTCCAGCCGACTCCCATGCCGATGCGAAGTCCGACCAGAATCTCGGGCAGGGCGGCCGGCAGCACCACATGGAGCAGCACCTGAGTCCGGCCTGCGCCCATGGAGCGCGCGGCATTGATCTGATCCCGCGAAGCCGACAGGACGCCGGAGCGCGCCGCCAGGACCACCGGCGCAAAGCAGGCGAGGAAGATGAGAAGCACCTTCGAGGTCTCGCCGATGCCGAACCAGATGATCATCAGCGGCAGATAAGCCAGCGGCGGCAGGGGACGGTAGAATTCGATCAGCGGGTCGAAGATGCCGCGGATCACCCGGTTCATGCCCATGCTCAACCCGAGCGGCACGCCCAGGGCGACAGCCAGCGCAAAGGCTCCCAGGATGCGAAGCAGGCTGGTGGCGAGGTGGATCCATAACGGCTCGCCATCAAGTTCGCCGTTGATCGCCTGCCCGATGGCGGCGCCGATAGCTTCCGGCGCGGGCAAGAAAAGGGGCTTGATCCAGCCTTGATGGGTGGTGAGAGCCCAGAGCGCCAGGAGCAGAGCCACGGTGACGATGCTGATCAGATACTTCGGACCATCCGATGCCCGGGTCGGCGGCGCTGGCTTCTGGCCAGTCTTATGCGCCAGGGCGAGCCCCGCAACGTTGGGCACGGAAGCATTCTTTGCGGCGACGGGCTCGGGGACGGACAAGGTATCCATGTCAAACCTCGGCTTTGGCAAAATGGCTGCGGCGGTGGATCGAGTCCAGCACACGCTCACGAACGGCGATGAATTCAGGGGCCGACTTCACGGCGCGCGCATCGCGCGTCTCGACGTAGCGTCGGGAGAAATCAAGATCGATGACCTCGACGATGCGACCGGGGCGAGGGCTCATGATCACGAGTTTCGTGGCCAGGAAGACCGCCTCCTCCACGTCATGAGTGATGAAGAATCCCATCTTCCCGGTGCGGTGCCAGACGTCGAGCACCAGCTCCTGCGCCTGCTCGCGGGTGAATGCATCCAGCGCGCCGAAGGGCTCATCCATCAGCAGAATGCGCGGGTCGTTCGCCAGGGCGCGGGCAAGCCCCACGCGCTGCTGCATCCCGCCCGACAACTGATAGATCTTGTGGTCTGCGACGTCGGACAACCTGACAAGGCGGAGCATCTCGGCCGCGATGCGGTGCCGCTCGGCCTTGGGCATTCCGCGCATCTTGAGGCCGAAAGCCACGTTGTCGATGACATTGAGCCAGGGCATGAGCGCATGTTGCTGGAACACGACCCCCCGGTCCGCGCCCGGCCCCCTGATCTCGGCGCCATCCAGGAGAACCTTGCCTGCCGTGGGCCTCAGGAAGCCCGCGATCACGGACAGAAGCGTTGTCTTCCCACAGCCCGATGCGCCGAGCGCGACAGCGAACTCGCCGGATCCGACTGTCAGATCCAGATGGGACAGAGCCACGGTGGCGGCGCGGCCGTCACCATAATGAACGCTGAGGTCCTTGATTTCGAGTATGCCGCCCTCCTCCTGCAGGAAGAGACCGCGCCTCGTGGCGCGGCCCTCCGCATCCCGCCTCTTACTTCGCCGCTTTGACGTACTCGTCGGTGATGAATTTGGAGTAGTCCGGGGCAAGCGCCGGAATGCGGCCCTGCTCCTTCAGGAAGCTGGCGGTATCGGCCAGCGCCTTGGCCGCTCCGCCTCCCAGCCATGCGGGGGATGCCTGCTCGTCGAGGGAGAGGAAGCGATAGGCCGCCAGAGAGCCGGGAACATCGGCGGGAGTGGCTCCGGTGATCTTCGCGATCGCCTTCGCCTGAGGAGACTCGGCATTCCAGGCCCCCGCCTTGGCTTTGTACTCGGCATCCTTCTGGGCGATCAGCCGCACGAGCTTGACCATAAAGGGCTTGTTGGCCTCGGCCCATTTGCGGTCGACCACGATCCCATCGAAGGTTGCACGGCCCTTCTTGGAGAGTTCGCCCGCCGACACGAGCACCTTGCCGTTCTGCTTGGCCTTGCCGAGAACGGGATCCCAAATGAACGTGGCGTCGATGTATCCCCGCTCCCATGCAGCGGCGATTTCCGGCGGACGCATGTTGACGATCTTGACGTCCTTGGGATTAACGCCCGCATCGGTCAAGGCGAAGATGAGCTGATAATGCGCCGTCGACACGAAGGGAGTCGCGACGGTCTTGCCCTTGAGATCCGCGAGGGAGTTGATGTTGCTGCCGTTGCGCGCCACGAGCTGCTCGGCATCCGCGATATCGTCGAGAATCCAGAACAGCTGGATGTCCAGACCCTGTGAGGCAGCCGTCGCGACGGGACTCGAACCGGCTTCGCCGATCTGCACGTCGCCCGACGCCATGGCGCGCACCACATCGCCGCCGCCGCCGAACTTGCGCCAGTTGATCTTGTAGCCCGTCTCCTTCTCGATCGTGCCCTCGTCCATCAGCACGCGCAGCGGCGTCACCATATCCTGGTGGGCAAAGGTCAATTCCTTATCGGCAGCCGCAGCGGCACCGGTGAGCAAGCCGAGGGCCGCCAACGTGCTCAAGCATAAGGTTCTGAAGGTCGTCGATTGTATCATGGGTTCAATATCTCTCTTTACGGCCGCCCTGGAGGCCGATGTCTGCTGTTGTGGCGCGGACCTTTCGGGAGGCAGGCGAAATTAGAACCAGTGAAGCGTGATCGCAATAGTTTAGTTACAGCATATCTTCTTACGAGACGGGCCAGAACTGCCGACTTGACGGGCTTTATATTCAGGAATTGCCAGGGTCCCAAGCTTCCGCCCAAGTTTTTCGCAGCTAAGCAACGGATGTGCAGAATTTGTCGCAGGCTGTGTCTGGTCGAGCTCGGCGCAAAATCAACCAGAGAAGGCGCTGCGATGCCACGGCTCAGTTCCGCCCGCAGTAGCTGTTCACAATTCGTTCTTTGCGCTCCCCCGACAGGGCCGCCTAAAGCCGCACGTCAGCTGCCTCAAACACCGACGGCCCAGCTAAAAAGACAACGATATCAGTTCTCTATAATGGATACGGCATAAGATGTGCCGGGTCGGACGCCTGAATGGGTTCGCCACCAGTGTTTATAGGCATCATTACAGCGGGCTCCTTGAGTCTTCGGGGACAATCAACCCACATACCGAGCGATCCCTCCGCAGCCGGACGGCTTCTCCTTCCTCGACATCGCACGGATAATGGGACGGATCGGCGTCGATCACCTGCTCGAATGCCTGCAGCACCTCGATCACGCAGGGCTTTCGGCCGAAGCGCTCCTCATAGGCTTGAGCGATCCGGGAGAGACCTGACGAGAACCCGTCGCTGGGCTTATGGCCGGCAAAGCCCTGCCCGTCATCCGCCTCGAAATCGCTCCACGCCCCCGCGATCTCCCGACTTCTGGCTCGGGCGCGAGGGCCGGGGTCTCACGCGGCCGAGCGCGACCCTAAAGAGTCGAGGGCGGGGATCCCCGCGCCCCGCTCCAGCTGGATCGCATAGGCTGCTTCGAGGCCCTGGAACCGCATTTCGGCTCCGGCGCCGGTCCGCTCCGCTGCGC
>DATHAU010000280.1:0-3656 GCA_035296545.1 Microvirga sp. | reverse complement strand
GCGGCTTCCGCGCGAGGATTCGGGTCTTCAGGCAAGATAGGCACGGGGGCCCTGGGAGGCCAGCCGGCGCGACGTTATTGCCGTGCTCGGCCTCCCGGGCCGCCTGATGGGTTTTGCCTCGCGCAGGGAGCGCGACCGGCTCTCCTCCCCCTTGTGGGGAGGGGAAAGGAGGCGCGGCTACGAGCCAGGGATTCCCTTCCCCTCCGCTGCGCTCCGGCCGGGAATGACACTGTTGGTGCAGGTCTGGTGTCATCCCCGGCGAGCGAAGCGAGGGAAGGGGATCCATTCACAGGCACGACGCTCTTGGACTCCCTCCGCTTCGCCCCGCCTGCGACGACGCCCCGGCCCTACCCCTGCGCCAGGTATTCCTTCGCCAGGATCTTGCCCTCCTCCACCGCCGGCTGGTCGAAGGGGTCGACGCCAAGCGCATAGCCGGTGAGGATGGTTTCCAGCATGAAATGCATCAGGAGCTCGCCCAGGGAGCGCTCGTCCAGGGTCTCCACATGGATGCGCCGGGTCGGGCGGCCGTTGGCCGCGAGGGTGTCGGCGGTGGCGCGGCCCTGCGCGGCCACGAGATCGCCGATGCGCTTGCCGGAAAAGCCCGGCTCGCCCGCGCGCCGGGCGAGCTTCTCGTCCATGAGGGGCCCCTTGCCGGCCACTCCCGTGGTCATGACCGTGAAGAGCTTGTCGTTGGGCCCCGCCAGGTAGAGCTGGAGCTGGCTGTGCTGGTCCACCGGGCCGATGGCCGCCACGGGCTGGGTGCCCTTGCCGTCCTTGCCGATGCTCTCGGCCCAGAGCTGCACCCACCAGCGGGTGAAGCGCTCCAGCCGGTCCGCGTAGGCCATGGCGATGGCGATGCCCTTGCCCGAATGGGCGGCGGCCACGTTGAGGGCCGCGCCCACGGCGGCGGGGGCCTCCCGGGCCGCGAGGCCGGAGCGGAACGGCTCGTAGGCCTCCGCCGCCCCCTGGCGGATGGCCGCGATGTCGAGGCCGAGCACGGCGGCGGGCAGAAGCCCCACGTTGGTGAGCACGGAATAGCGCCCGCCGATGCCCGTATGGTGTTCGAGGAAGCGCACGCCCTCGGGCTCCAGGAGATCGCGCAGGGCGTTCCGGCCCCCGGCCTTGCGGGGCTCGGACAGGCCGAGGAACAGGTCCTTGGGCAGCGCCTTCAGGCCCGCCTTCTCCAGGGCGGAGAGCACGGCGATGGACTGCATCAGGGTCTCGCCCGTGCCGCCGGACTTGGAGATCGACACGTAGCGCGTCGAGGAATGGGGCAGCTTGTGCAGGATCCGGTCGAAGGTGGTGGGGTCGAGATTGTCGAGGAAGTGGACCCGCGGGCTCTCGGTGAAGCGGCCCGCGCCCGGCACCGCGTAGTCCCTGAGCTGCGCCAGGGCCTGCCCGCCGAGGCTCGACCCGCCGGTGCCGAGGAACACCACGTCGGTGGCGTCCTGGCGCAGCCGGGCGGCGGCTTCCCGCACGGCCGCAAGGTCGTCAGAGGCGCGGGGCATGTGCAGCAGGGGCAGCCGGCCCGAGGCGTCGTCCTCGGAAAGCCGCTTCATGGCCTCGCCGACCTCGCCCAGGGCGGTCTCGAACGCCGCCTGCTCCAGGCCGCCCTCCCCGATGCGGGAGGCGAAGGCGAGATCGATCGATTGCTCAAGGGCCATTGAGGGATGCTCCAGCTCGTTCCAAGGGGAGCGGAACCTTAAGCCAGAGCGGGGCCCGCGACTAGGGCAGGCAAGCACGGAACCGGCGCAGGGCGCGGCTCATCGGGAGGGGGCGGCCCGCCTGCCGGGCTCACAGCCCTGTCGGCCGGCCGGCGATCACGGTCAGCATCTTCCCGTCGCCGAAGATGCGCTCGGCCGCCTTGTGGATGTCCGCCTGGGTCACGGCCGCCACCAGGGCGTTGCGGCGGCCGATATAGTCGATGCCTAAGTCCTCGAAGGCGATCTGCACCAGGGTATGGGCGATCTTGGTGGAGGTGTCGAAGCCCAGGGCGTAGGAGCCGATCAGGTAGTCCTTGGCCTTCTGGAGCTCCTCGTCCGTGGGGCCGTCCCGGGTCAACCGCGCCATCTCGCCGGCGATCACGTCCAGGCATTCGGCCACGCGCTCGTTCTTGGTGGCGGTGTAGCCCCAGGTCATGGCGGCCGCCCGGTAGCTCACCAGGGAGGTGCCGACGCTGTAGGCGAGGCCGCGCTTCTCGCGCACCTCCTGGAACAGGCGGGAGGTAAAGGCGCCGCCGCCCAGGATGTGGTTGAGCACATAGGCCGGGATGAAGCCGGGATCGCGCCAGGAAATGCCCTTGGCGCCGAAGCGGATCACCGATTGCGGCACGTCGAGATCGACCACGATGCGCTTGTCGCTCGTCTTGAGGGCGACCGGCTCCACATGGGCGAGGGGTCCGCCCACGGGCAGGGAGCCGAACACCTTGTCCACCAGCCCGGAGAGGCGCTCGCCGTCGATGGCGCCCACCACCGCGAGCTTGACCCGCCCGCGGACGATCATCGCCCGGTGCATGGCCACGAGGTCGTCCCGGGTGATGGCCGCCACGCTCTCCGGGGTGCCGGAGGTAGGACGCCCGTAGGCATGGCCGGCAAAGCCCTCCTCGAAGAAGCGGCGGGTCGCCGCCACGCCGGGATCGTTCTGCTGGTAGCGCAGGCCCGCGATGGTCTGGGCGCGGACGCGCTCCACCGCATCGGGGTCGAAGCGCGGCTCGGCCAGCGCCAGGCGCAGGAGCTCGAAGGCCTCGTCCGCGTGCTTGACCAGGGTCTTGAGGGAGCCGCCCACCGCATCGTTGCCCGCATTGAACGACAGCTCGATGGCGCGGGCCGCCAGGCGCTCCTGGAAGGCGTCGGAATTGTGGTCGCCCGCGCCCTCGTCGAGGAGCCGGGCGAGCATCTGCGCCACGCCGGGGCGGTCCTTGGGATCGTGCGCCGATCCGCCCTCGAAGATGAAGGAGACGGCGATCAGCGGCACCACGTTGGATTCGACGTGCCAGACCTCGATCCCGAGGGGCGAGGTCAGCGCCTTCACCGTGGTGGGTGACGACGACAGGGTTTCGACAGAAGCGGTCATCTTTCCCTCAATCGGTACGCAGGCGGTCAGACGGCCGGCTTCTGCAGGTAACCCGTCACGGAGCGGCGGGGAGCAAGGTAGCGCTCGGCGGCGGAGGCGAGTTCGTCCTTCTGGATCCCCTCGATCCCGGCCGGCCAGCGGCGCACTTCCTCGATGGTCTCGCCGATGGCGAGAGCCGACCCGTAGATGCGGGCGAGGGAGGATTGGCTGTCGGTGGAATAGATCGTCTCGGCCACGAGGCGGGTCTTGGCGCGCTCGATGGAATCGGCGTCTAGGGCCTCGGCGGGAAGCGCCTTCAGCGTCTGGTCCATCGCCTCTTCGAGCTGGGGCAGCAAGACGCCTTCGGCCGGAACCGCATAGACGCAGAAGCGGGTGTCCTCCATGGCGGAGGACATGTACCAGGCGCCCGCGTTCACCGCGAGGCCGCGCTCCAGGACGAGCTTGCGGTAGAGGTAGGAGGTGGGCCCGCCGCCGATCACCTCGGCGAGCAGTTCCAGGGCGTAGCAGTCGCGGTGGGTGGCCGTGCGGCAGGACGGCACGAGATAGAGCCGCTGCAGGGTGGGCTGCTCCACCTTGGGGTCGGC
>DATHAU010000279.1:0-2222 GCA_035296545.1 Microvirga sp. | reverse complement strand
TCCTAATCCCGCGGAACCGTGTATGGCTCCGAGGCGGCCACACCAGCGGCGCACAAGCCCGATGAAGTGCTCCGGATCGTCGAGGACGAAGCCCGTCGGAAAATGTACCTTCAACCCGGAGAGCCGCCGAGTGACGTTGCTCCGAGCAAAGCCGAAGCCCATCATGCGCCACAGAGAGACCTCATCGTCCTCCTCTGGGTCGTAATGGCATACGTTGTAGTAGAGATCTTCGTCTTGGCCGATCGCAGCCAGTCCACGGTACGGTTTCGGTAGTTCCATGCCACTTAAAGCCGGCATGGAGCGCCCGTCCCCAGGTTGATAGTGCATGCCCCGGTCAGGACAAAGTGCGAGATAATCCTGCAGAATAAGCATCAGGGCTTGGCGCTTATCGCTGCGCCAGCCCTCCAGGAAGTAGATCGACAGCAGGATCCCGACCCGGGAGACGATGCTGTGGGACCCGGAGGTCTGCAACACGCCCCGTTCCTCAATATCCCGCGGGTCGAGGCGAAGGTCGGTCGGGATTTCCACGGAGCACTCCTCTAGAAGCTGAGGAGCGCAATATTACCACGTTCCGGTGTTCGGCATAGAGGCCCAGGGCTCCTGCGCCGGCTTCGGCTCGCCGCGCTGGAGCAGCTCGATGGAGATGTTGTCCGGGGTCTTGATGAAGGCCATGTACCCGTCCCGGGGCGGGCGGTTGATGGTGACGCCCGCCTCCATCAGCTTGCGGCAGGTCTCGTAGATGTCGTCGACTCGGTAGGCGAGATGGCCGAAGTTCCGGCCGCCGGAATACTCATGCTCGTCCCAGTTATAGGTCAGCTCCAGCAGCGGGGCCCTGGTGTCGCGGGACTTTTCCACGTCGTCGGGGGCCGCCAGGAAGACCAGGGTGAAGCGCCCCTTCTCGTTCTCGATCCGGCGGACCTCCACGAGGCCGAACTTGTTGCAGAAGAAGTCCAGCGACTGCTCGAGGTTGGACACCCGGACCATCGTATGAAGGTATTCCATGATCGTCTCCCGTTGTTCGGGCTAGGTGATGGCGCATCCGCCGGGGAGTTCAAGGCCCGCCTTGCTCCTGCGCGAAAAAAGCCTTGGATTGGCTCAAGGGGACGCGCCTGCTAACAAGTGCCGCCCGGCCGGCTTGAAACCTGCGCCAGGGCCTCCGAGCTTCACCACGGCACCGTTTCACGAGAGCTTCCGATGCGCACCGATACAGCCCAGATCGTCCGCCTGGCGGATTACCGGCCCAGCGACTTCCTGATCGACCGCGTCGAGCTGGATGTCAGGCTTCACGCCACTGCCACCCGGGTGACGGCGACCCTGTCCATGCGGCCCAACCCTCTCGGCCGGGCTGATGCGCCCCTGGCGCTCGACGGGGACGAGGTGAACCTGAAGGCTCTGGCCCTCGACGGGCGAGCCCTGACGCCTCGCGAGTTCGAGGCTTCACCGCAATCGCTCGTGATCGCCGGGCCTCCGCGCCAGCCCTTCACGCTCACCATCGAGACCGAAATCGACCCGACCGCGAACACCAAGCTCATGGGCCTCTATCGGTCGAGCGGCAATTACTGCACCCAATGCGAGGCGGAAGGGTTCCGGCGCATCACCTATTTCCTCGACCGGCCCGACATCCTGGCCGTCTACACCACCCGGATCGAGGCCGAGCGGGACGAGGCCCCGGTTCTCCTCGGCAACGGCAATCCGGTGGAGAGCGGCGCCGTGGAGGGCACGAACCGGCATTATGCGGTCTGGCACGACCCTCATCCCAAGCCGTCCTACCTCTTCGCCCTGGTGGGCGGCCGCCTGGGGAAAGTCGGCAAGACTTTCACCACGGTGAGCGGGCGCGCGGTGGAGCTTGCGGTCTATGTGGAGCCCGGCAAGGAGAGCCGCGCCGACTACGCCCTCGACGCTCTCGAGCGCTCCATGCGCTGGGACGAGCGGGTCTTCGGCCGCGAATACGACCTCGACGTGTTCAGCATCGTGGCCGTGTCCGATTTCAACATGGGCGCCATGGAGAACAAGGGCCTCAACGTCTTCAACGACAAATACGTTCTGGCAAGCTCCGAGACCGCGACCGACCTGGACTACGCCAACATCGAGGCGATCATCGCCCATGAATATTTCCACAACTGGTCCGGCAACCGGGTCACCTGCCGCGACTGGTTCCAGCTCTGCCTCAAGGAAGGCCTGACGGTCTTCCGCGACCAGGAGTTTTCCTCCGACGAGCGTTC
>DATHAU010000278.1:0-1696 GCA_035296545.1 Microvirga sp. | reverse complement strand
CGCCGGACGGCCGGACCGTGGAGGCGGAGGCCGCTCACGGCACCGTGACCCGCCACTACCGGGAGCACCAGAAGGGCAAGGAGACCTCGACCAACTCCATCGCGTCGATCTTCGCCTGGACCCGGGGCCTCGCCCACCGGGCCAAGCTCGACAGCAACGAGGAACTCGCGCGCTTCGCCGCGACCCTCGAAAAGGTCTGCGTGGATACGGTCGAGTCCGGCTACATGACCAAGGACCTCGCCCTGCTGGTGGGCGCCGAGCAGAAGTGGCTCTCCACGGGCGGCTTCCTCGACAAGATCGACGAGAACCTCAAGAAGGCCATGGCCGCCGCGTAAGCGCCCGGACCGACAGGACCAACCGACAGGACCATATGAAAAAGCCCGGCGTCGCGCCGGGCTTTTTGCGTCACGCCTCCAAGACGATCAAAGCTTGAAATCCGACGCCTGCAACGCGCTCAGGGCCGTGTTCACCTGGATGGCGAAATCGGCGTTCCCGTCGCCGTCCACGTCGCCGCTGACCAGGAAGCCCGCTCCGAGCTTTTCCCTGGTGAGCTCCCCTGCCGATCCTGTGAAGCCGGACACGATGCGGAAGGACTGGTTGCCCGACGCACCCGAATTGGCGTCGATGCCGGCGAGATCGACCTTGTCGCCGCGGCGGAAGTCCACGATCAGGTCGCGGGCGCCCGACGCCGCGCCACTATCGCTGATCGAGTTGAAGTCGAATCTGTCGTTGCCGCTTCCTCCTGTCATCCGGTCGTTGCCGCTGGAGCCGGCGAGAACATCGTTTCCGGCGCCCCCGTTCAGCAGGTCGGTTCCGCTTCCCCCGTCCATGCGGTCATTGCCGCCCCGGCCGAGCAGCACGTCGTTGCCGCCCCTGCCGAAGATCTGATTGGACAGGCTGTCCCCCGCGAGCCGGTCCACGGCCTGGCTGCCGAAGATGTTTCTCTCGCCGGCGTTCAGCGCGACCGCATTCCCGCCCGGGGTGCCGCCCTGCGCCGGGAGCTCGCGCATCACCGCGTCGTACCAGGCCTGCGCCAGCTTCGCGTGTCCGCCCGCGTCCAGGTGAACCCCGTCGACAAGATCCGAAAGGGACACCTTCGGCTGGACCAGCTCCACATTCTGGCCTTTCCTGGCGGCCTCGGCGACCGCGGCCTTGATCTCCCGGTTGGCCGCCGGGATGAGGTCGCTGCCGGGCTGATCCGAGGCAAGAGGCGTCACGGTGGACACGAAGATCTTGGCGCTCGGGCGATTGGCGGCGAGCGTGTCGAGGAGTTGCCTCATCTCGCTGCGAAGCTGAGCCGGGGAATCGCCGGTCTCGCTGATGTCGTTCGAGCCGGTCATCAGCAGGATGACATCGGGCTTGTACCGCTTCATGAGATCCGGCGCGAGGCCGGTCTGCCCGTCCGTGGTCTGGCCCAGGCCGCCCTGATGATCAGGATCCAGAAAGGAGCTCGGTCCGTCGCGATACTCCCCGACATAGTCGATGCCCAAACCGCGCTCATGGAACTTGTTCCAGAGGGGACCCCGGTAGCCCCAGCCCGGGGAGCTGTTGAAGCCGGACGTGATCGAATCCCCCAGCGGCATGATCCGTGTGATGTAGGACCAATGGTCGGCCGCAAGATCAACGGATACGCCACGGCTCGACTTTGCAAACGAAACCATTCCCTCATCTTCCCTTATCGGCTGCTGGTGAAGCT
>DATHAU010000277.1:0-4185 GCA_035296545.1 Microvirga sp. | reverse complement strand
GTTGCGATGGCTGATGCCCGCGTTGTTGACCACGATGTCGAGCTTGCCGAAAGCCGAGATGGTTTGCTCCACCGCCGCGTTCACGTCGGCCGCCCTGGACACGTCGGCGGCCAGGCCAAGGGCGGACGGGCCGATTCTCTCCGCGGCCGTTCTGGCCGCCGCTTCGTTGATGTCGACAAGCACAACCTTTGCGCCCTCGCGGGCGAACGTCTCCGCGATGCCGAGGCCGAAGCCGGAGCCCGCGCCCGTGATCAGCGCCACCTTGCCGTCGAGGCGATTCATGTTGCTTTTCCTTTGAGACGATTGTGGATGGAGCCCGCAGCGGCATCCGAGAGCTTGCTCATGACTCCGCCCTCATCCTTCGAGACGCGAGCAGGCTCGCTCCTCAGGATGAGGGCTGCGGGAGCGTTGCCCTCCTCACCCATGCGCGATCACGATGGTTCTGGTGGTGGTGAACTCGATCAGCCCCTCGAAACCCTTCTCGCGGCCATGGCCCGAGCGTCCGAAGCCGCCGAAGGGCAGCTCGATGCCGCCGCCCGCCCCGTAGCAGTTCACGTAGACCTGGCCCGCCCGTAAGGAGCGGCCCACCCGGGTGGAGCGCATGGCGTCCCGGGTCCAGACCCCCGCCGCAAGGCCGTAGGGCGTGCCGTTGGCGAGCCGGATCGCCTCCGCCTCGTCCTCGAAGGGGGTCGCCACCAGCACCGGGCCGAAGACCTCCTCCTGGGACAGGCTGCTCTCGTGCGGAACCGGCGCGAGGAAGGCCGGGGCCACGTAGTATCCGCCCGCCGGCGCATCGAGCGCCACGACGCCCTCGCTGACCAGGGTCAGGCCCTCGTTGCGGGCGCGCTCCAGGTAGGCGAGGACGCGCCGCTGCTGCGCCCCGTTGATCATCGGTCCGAGGTCGGGCTCGCGCTCCGGGTGCCCGGCGCGCAGGGTGCGGAAGCGCTCGGCCACCGCGCCCACCACCTCGTCGAAGATGCCGCGCTGGATCAGCAGGCGGCTGCCCGCCGAGCAGGTCTGGCCGCCGTTCTGGATGATGGCGTTCACGAGCACCGGCAGGGCTTTTTCCAGATCGGCGTCGGCGAAGACGACCTGGGCCGATTTTCCGCCGAGTTCCAGGGTCACGCCCACATGGTTTTTGGCCGCCGCCGTCTGGACCGCCGTGCCGGTTTCCGGGCTTCCGGTAAACGACAGGAAATCGACGCCCGGATGGGCGGAGAGCGCCGCGCCGGCCACGCGCCCGAGCCCGGTCACCACGTTGAGCGCGCCGTCGGGAAAGCCCGCGTCCCGGGCCATGGCGGCCACGCGCAGGATGGTAAGCGAAGCGTCCTCCGCAGGCTTGACCACCGTGGCGTTGCCCGCCGCCAGCGCCGCGCCCACCGAGCGGCCGAAGATCTGCATGGGGTAGTTCCAGGGCACGATATGGCCCGTCACCCCGTGCGGCACCCGCTCGACGCCAATGAAATGGGTGTTGAGATAGGGGATCACGTCCCCGTGCAGCTTGTCGGCGGCGCTGCCGTAGAACTCGAAATAGCGCGCGAGCGCCACCGCGTCCGCCCGCGCCTGGCGCAGGGGCTTGCCGTTGTCGCGGCTCTCGAGGAGCGCCAGCTCGTCCGCATGGGATTCCACCATCGTGGCGAGCCTCATGAGAAGGCGGCCGCGCTCCGTCGCGGTCAGCCGGCCCCAGGCTCCGTCGAGGGCCGCCCGCGCGGCCCTGACGGCAGCGTCGATATCCTGCGCCGTACCGGCGGCGATCCGGGCGAAGAGGGCGCCGTCGGCAGGCGACAGCACGTCCATGGTCATGCCGTCGGAAGCCGGCAGGTTGCGGCCGCCGATGAGGTTCGTGTGAACCATGTCGGGCGCCGTCTTCAAGCTGACCTGATCGTTCACGGGTCTCTCCCTTGCGTCATTCGATGGGCCCCCGGCATGGCGGCCAGGAGTTGGCGCGTATAGGCGTCGCGCGGATCGGCGAAGAGCTGAGCAGTCGGGGCCATTTCGACGATGCGCCCCTTCTGCATGACGGCCACCCGGTCGCACACCTGGGCGGCCACCCGCAGGTCGTGGGTGATGAAGAGGATGGCAAGGCCAAGCTCCTCCTGGAGGCCGCGGATCAGCCCCAGGATATCGGCCTCCACCGACACGTCCAGGGCCGAGACCGCCTCGTCGGCCACCAGCACGTCCGGCCGCATGGCAAGCGCCCGGGCGATGCCGATGCGCTGGCGCTGGCCGCCGGAGAACTCGTGCGGGTAGCGGTCGGCCGCATGGGCGGGAAGCCCCACCTTGCCGAGCATCTCGCGGGCCTCCTCCAGGGCCTGGCCCGGGTCCTTGCCCTGGGTGACTGGCCCCTCCGCCACGATGCGCCCGACCGTGCGCCGGGGATTGAGGGACGCGAAGGGGTCCTGGAACACCATCTGGATGCGCCGCCGGTGCGGCCGCAGCTCCCGCTGGGACAGGCTGCCGAAGGGGAGGCTGCCGATCTCGATCCGGCCGCCGTCGGGCTCGATCAGGCGCAGCACGCAGCGCCCGACCGTGGACTTGCCGGAGCCGGACTCGCCCACCAGCCCCAGGGTCTCGCCGCGCCGGATGTCGAAGCTCACCGCATCGGCGGCCTGGACCTCGCGGCCTTTGCGGAAGAAGCCCCCGCCGCCGAAGACCTTGCTCAAGGCCTCGACCTTGAGGGTGACGGGCTCGCCGTCGAGCCGCTTCCTTGCGGGCGGGGTGAGCGAGGGCACCGCCGCGAGGAGCCGCCTGGTGTAGGGATGCTGCGGACGGGTGAGAACCTCCTCGACCGTTCCCGTCTCCACGAGCTCCCCGTGCTGGAGCACGGCCACCTTGTCGGCGATCTCGGCCACCACGCCGAAATCATGGGTGATGAAGAGCACCGCCGTGCCCTTCTTGCGGCGAAGGTTGTCGATCAGCCGCAGAACCTGGGCCTGGGTCGTCACGTCGAGCGCGGTCGTCGGCTCGTCGGCGATGAGCAGCTTGGGCTCCAGCGCCAGCGCCATGGCGATCATCACCCGCTGGCGCTGGCCGCCGGACAATTCGTGCGGATAGGCGCGGGCGATCAGCTCCGGGTTGGGCAGGTTCACCTCCGCGAGGAGTTCGAGGACGCGGCGCCCGCGCTCGGCGGGGGTGAGAAGCCCATGAGCCCGGAAGGTCTCGGCGATCTGGTCCGCCACCCGCATCACCGGGTTCAGGGACGTCATGGGCTCCTGGAACACGGTGCCCATGTGCCGCCCGCGCACGTCGCACCATCCCGCCTCGTCGAGGGAGAGCAGGTCCAGGTCCCCGAGCCTGATGGAGCCGGACAGCACCCGCACGCCCCGCGGCAGCAGGCCGATGGCCGCCATGGCCGTGATGGACTTGCCGGAGCCGGATTCCCCCACGATGCACAGGGTCTCGCCCGCCCGGATGGAAAGCGACAGGTTCCTCACCGCATGGGGCCGGTCCGCCAGGGCGGGAAGCCCGATGGAGAGGTTCTCGATCGACAGGGCGGGGGAGGGGCTTGCCAAACGTCGTTCTCCTTGAGCCTCGATCCCATCCTGGCCATATGGGCCGCGCCGTCAATCCGTCCACGCCCTGGCCTGCGGCTAAGGGATGATCCGCGCCCCGTGTTGAGAATGCGGATATGGCCCCCATATCCTGAACCGGTCAGGCCGTCAGGATCCAAGCCCGTGCACGATGTCGTCTCGAACCCGATCAAGGACAGCCTGCAGCGGGACCTGAACCGGCAGCGCCGCGCCTTCCTGGAGCAGGGGCCGCTTTCCGTGGAGCGGCGCATGGGGGCCCTCGACGCCCTCGCCGGGGCGGTTCTGCGCCACGGGGAGGATTTCGCCGGGGCCATCGCGGCGGATTTCGGGCACCGCTCCGCTCACGAGACGAGGCTTGCCGACCTCTACCCCGTGGTCGCGGGCCTGCGCCACGCTCGCAAGAATCTTCGCCGGTGGATGAAGCCGCGCCGCCGGCCGATCGGGATGATGTTCCGGCCCGGATCGGGACGCATCGTCTATCAGGCGCTCGGGGTGGTGGGCATCGTCAGCCCCTGGAACTATCCGGTCCAGCTCACCCTCTCGCCCCTTGCGGGAGCGATCGCGGCGGGCAACCGGGTGATGATCAAGCCGTCCGAACTCACGCCCCGCACCTCCGCCCTGCTGGAGCAGGTGATCCGCGAGGTGTTTGATCCGA
>DATHAU010000276.1:0-5962 GCA_035296545.1 Microvirga sp. | reverse complement strand
CTTGTACTCGATCAGCTTCTCGGTGCCGCGGTGGAGCAGGCCGATATGCGGATCGACGCGCTCGACCACCTCCCCGTCCAGCTCCAGCACGAGGCGCAGAACCCCGTGCGCGGCCGGATGCTGCGGGCCGAAGTTGATCGTAAAGTTGCGGATGTTGTGTTCGGTCATGGGCGGTGTACCGGCGAATGGCGAATGGCGAATGGCGAATGGATGGGCATCATCGGCCGGCCTCCCCGCTCCGTTGCTGCAGGGACCTGAGCAAAGCCCTTAACCGTCTGCCGAGGATTCCGCAGCTTTCCAGCAGCGGCGAGCAGTCCGGGCCCTGCATCAGCCCTACCCGCTCGGACAGATGGAGATGGGTCTCCAATTCCTTGAGGGAACCCTGCGCCACCCGAAGAAAGTGGAGGAAGGAGGCGGTGCTCTCGCGGCCGTGCCCCTCCGCGATGTTCGCTGCTATGGACGCGGCAGCGCGGCGAATTTGCGATGTCAGGCCGAACATTTCTTCCCGCGGAAACGTCCTGGTCGCCGAGTAGCAGTTCTCGGCGAGCAACATCGCATCCTGCCACACGCGCAGGTCGCGGTAGGATTGGATCACCGGATCCCAACGTCCGTCCTCTTCTTCCATTCGCCATTCGCCACTCACCATTCGCTCTCACTTCGCCTTCTCATCGCCCGGCAGCACGTAGTCCGTGCCTTCCCAGGGCGAGAGGAAGTCGAAGTTGCGGAATTCCTGGCTGAGCTTCACCGGCTCGTAGACCACCCGCCCTTCGCCGTCGTCGTAGCGGACCTCCACGTAGCCGGTCATGGGGAAGTCCTTGCGCAGGGGGTGCCCCTCGAAACCGTAATCGGTGAGGATCCGGCGCAGGTCCGGATGCCCCGTGAACAGGATCCCGTAGAGGTCATAGGCCTCGCGCTCATACCAGTTCGCCGCCGGGAAGACGCCGCTGAGCGAGGGAACCGGGGTTGCCTCGTCGGTCTCCAGCTTCAGGCGGATGCGGCGGTTATGGTGCGGGGCGAGGAAGTGGTAGACCACGTCGAAGCGCCTCTCGCGGGCCGGGTAATCCGCCCCGCAGAGGTCGATGAAGCAGACGAAGCGGCACTGCGGGTCGTCGCGCAGGAAGGTGACCGCCCGCACGATGTCCTCGCGGCGCACCACGACCGTCAGCTCGTCGTAGGCGATGGCCCGATCCTCCACCGCCTCGCCCAGGGACGAGGCGATGTGATCGCTCAGGGCTTGGAGCTCAGCACTCATGATGACCTTTGCTCAGCGCTCGATGGTGCCGGTGCGGCGGATCTTCTTCTGGAGAAGGAGCACGCCGTAGAGGAGCGCCTCCGCCGACGGAGGGCAGCCGGGCACATAGATGTCCACCGGCACGATGCGGTCGCAGCCCCGCACCACCGAATAGGAATAATGATAGTAGCCGCCGCCGTTGGCGCAGGAGCCCATGGAGATGACGTAGCGGGGCTCCGGCATCTGGTCGTAGACCTTGCGGAAGGCGGGAGCCATCTTGTTGGTCAGGGTGCCGGCGACGATCATGACGTCCGACTGGCGCGGCGAGGCGCGGGGCGCGAAGCCGAAGCGCTCGGCGTCGTACCGGGGCATGGACATCTGCATCATCTCGACCGCGCAGCAGGCAAGCCCGAAGGTCAGCCACATGAGCGAGCCGGTGCGCGCCCAGGTGATGAGATCCTCGGTGGAGGTGACCAGGAAGCCCTTGTCGCTCAGCTCGTCCTTGACCGAGACGAAATACGGATCCGTGGAGCCGATCGCCTGCCCGGTATTGGGATCGATGATCCCCTTGGGCGCGGGAGCAACCAGGGTCGTCTGGTGATCGGAGATCAATCCCATTCCAGGGCCCCCTTCTTCCACTCATAAACGAAGCCGACCGTGAGGACGCCGAGGAAGATCATCATGGAGATGAAGCCGAACCAGCCCAGGTTCCCGAAGGTGATGGCCCAGGGGAACAGGAACGCCACCTCGAGGTCGAAGATGATGAACAGGATGGCCACGAGGTAGAACCGCACGTCGAATTTCATGCGGGCGTCATCGAAGGCATTGAACCCGCACTCGTAGGCCGACAGCTTCTCGGTGTCCGGACGGCTGTAGGCCACGAGGAAGGGCGCCACGAGCAGCGCCAGCCCGATGGCGAGCGAGACACCGATGAAAATGACGAGAGGCAGGTAGTCGGCGAGGAGATTCGTCATACGACACCTAGAAGGATACGGAGCGCGGCTGAGAACCGGCAGCATGCCACGCATTTAGGCCGCAGAACGGCCCAATCAAAGGCCCTGCGACAACACGCGGATGCGGCCGAGGCTTAGCGGAGTTCCCTAGTTCTGACAAGTGTTTGCCGTGCTGCAAAAAGAACCATTCCAAACCGGATATGGCCCCCGGCCCCACATGTGGCGCGGCAAGCTCGGCTTGAGCGGCATCCCATGGCGCATCCGCTCCGGTAGCGGCGCAAATGCGCCCACCCGGGCGGGCGCTGATGCCATGCGTCTTTTCAGGGGGAAGTGGCGCGGGCGACGGGGCTCGAACCCGCGACCTCCGGCGTGACAGGCCGGCACTCTAACCGACTGAGCTACGCCCGCGCATGAGGACCGCCGAAGCGGTGTGGGTGCGGTTTAAGGATGCCCTTGCCCCCTGTCAAGCGTTCCATGCGCCGCATCGTCAAAACGGTCCAGGAAACTTCGGATCGCCTCGGGAAAGCGCCAGGGACCGGCAACCGGGGTTAATCGGACCCCGCCGGCTCGCCCTGCATCAGAAGGGAACTCAACACCCGGTCGCACTCGAACAGCTCCTGGAGGGCTCCTTGGAGATCCTGCAGCGCCCGCCGGGGCAGGCCGCAGGCCTGGCCTGCGGCGGCATTCCCCACATGGATGGACCGATGCTCGTCCGGATCGTCGCCGTCGTCGGCAGGAGCGACAGCCCTTGGGGTCCCGTCCGGGCGTGGAGCCGCGACGCTCGCCTCCCCCCGCCCGACCGCCTGGACGAAGCGGATCCCTTCCTCCTTGAGAATCCGCTGCACGCCCTTGATCGTGTAGCCTTCCCCGTAGAGGAAGTGGCGGATGCCCTTGAGCAGATCGATGTCGTCCGGCCGGTAGTAGCGTCGCCCGCCGCCCCGCTTCAGGGGCCGGATATGGGTGAAGCGGGTTTCCCAGAAGCGCAGAACGTGCTGAGGCAGGTCCAGGTCGTCCGCCACCTCGCTGATGGTGCGGAATGCGTCCGGGCTCTTGTCGATGACGCCGCTCGTCATCACCGGATCAATCCTCGCCTTCGTAGGCTTCGCCGTTGATATGGGCCTTGAGAACGTTGGACGGCTTGAACACCATCACCCGGCGCGGGTCGATCGGCACCTCGACCCCCGTCTTGGGGTTGCGGCCGACGCGCTCGCCCTTGCTGCGCACGATGAAGGACCCGAACGAGGACAGCTTGACGGTTTCGCCGGCCGCGAGGCTGTCGCAGATCTCGCCCAGAACCCTTTCGACCAGTTCGGCCGATTCGGTCCGCGAGAGACCGACCTTCTGGTAGACGGCTTCGCTCAAATCCGCTCTCGTCACAGTTTTCCCAGCCATTGACGCTCCTAACGCACGGATAAGTCCCGGGGCTTCGATCGCCCTGACGCTATGCAGATGCCTCCCTACGGTCAACTGCTCAGGTGGCGAGGGAATACCCGGAAGGGGAATTCTCTTTCGGGCTCACCACCGGATCAGGGCGCTGCCCCAGGTGAAGCCGCCGCCGATCGCCTCGATCATCACCAGGTCGCCGTCCTTGATCCGCCCGTCCTTGCGGGCCGCATCCAGCGCCAGGGGGATCGAAGCGGCCGAGGTGTTGCCGTGCCGGTCGACCGCGATGACCACCTTTTCAAGGGCAATGCCGAGCTTCTCGGCGCTGGCCGTGATGATCCGCTTGTTGGCCTGGTGGGGAACGAACCATTTCAGGTCGTCCGGGGTGGTGCCGGTCGCCTCGAAGGCGTCCCGGACCACGTCGGTCACCATGCCGACGGCGAAGCGGAAGACCTCCTTGCCCTCCATCTTCAGGACCCCGGTGGTCCTGGTGGAGCCGGGGCCGCCGTCCACGTAGAGCTTGTCGCGGTAGCGCCCGTCCGAGCGCAGATGGGAGGTCAGAACCCCCCGGTCGGCGGAGGTGCCCTCCCCCTCCCGGGCTTCGAGCACCATGGCGCCTGCTCCGTCGCCGAAGAGAACGCAGGTGGTGCGGTCGTTCCAGTCGAGGATGCGCGAGAAGGTCTCGGCGCCGACCACCAGGGCGCGCTTGTGCGAGCCGGACTGAAGGAACTTGTCCGCCGTGGCCACCGCATAGACGAAGCCCGTGCAGACCGCCTGCAGGTCAAAGGCCGCCCCGTGGGTCATCCCTAAGCCGCACTGGATCATGGTGGCGGTGGACGGGAAGGTGTAATCGGGGGTCGAGGTCGCGCAGACGATCAGGTCGATGTCCGCCGCTTTCAGTCCCGCATCGTCCAGGGCCGCCTCGGACGCCTTGATCCCGAGCGTCGACGTGGTCTCGCTCTCGTCGGCGATGTAGCGCTGCTCGATGCCGGTCCGCTGCACGATCCAGTCGCTGGACGTGTCGACCATCTTTTCGAGGTCTTGGTTCGTGACGAGGCGCTTCGGCAGGTAGGAGCCGATGCCTCGTACGATGGAACGGGTGCGTTTCAAGTTCTGTTTTCCCAAGGCATGACCGGGCCCGGCGAACATCCCTCGGCCCGATGCGTCATGCCATACTCATAGCTCGTGAGCATATGCTCGCTCTCAAGCCGGTTGCTCGGCCGGTTCATGCTCCAGCATGCTCCGGATCGTGTTCATCAGTTCGAAATGCGCCATATCGTAGGCGACGTCGATGGCGCTGGCGTAGCCGAGGTCGTCGGTTCCGCCATGGCTTTTCACCACCACGCCCTCCAGCCCGAGGAAGACGCCGCCATTGACCTTGCGCGGGTCCATCTTGTCCTTGAGAGCGTTAAAGGCCTGTTTCGCGAACAGGTAGCCGATCTTGGCCATCAGGGTCCGGCTCATGGCCGAGCGGAGATATTCGCCGATCTGCTTGGCGGTGCCCTCGGCGGTCTTCAAGGCGATGTTGCCCGTAAAGCCCTCGGTCACCACCACGTCCACGGTGCCCTTGCCGATGTCGTCGCCTTCGACGAAGCCGTGGTAGCCCAGATGCGGCGCCGCCATTTCCCTGAGGATGCGGCCCGCCTCCTTCACGGCCTCGATCCCCTTGATCTCCTCCGTGCCCACATTGAGGAGGCCGACCGTCGGGCGCTCCAGGTCGAACACGATCCGGGCCATGGCCGCCCCCATGATGGCCATGTCCACCAGGTGGCCGGCATCGGCCCCGATGGTGGCTCCCACGTCGAGAACGATGCTCTCGCCCCGCGTGGTCGGCCACATGGCGGCGATGGCCGGGCGCTCGATATGGGCCATGGTCTTGAGGCAGACCTTGGCGGTGGCCATGAGCGCCCCGGTATTGCCCGCGGACACGCAGGCGTCCGCCTCCCCGTCCCGCACCGCCTGAACGGCGCGCCACATGGAGGATTTGCCCCGGCCCATCCGGATGGCCTGGCTCGGCTTGTCGTCCATGCCGATGGCAATGTCCGTATGCCGGAGTTCGGTGGCCTCCTTCAGCTTCGGGTGAGCGTTCAGCAGGGGAGTCACCGCCGCCTCGTCGCCGAACATCAGAAACCGGAGGTCGGGATGGCGCTCCAGGGCCAAGGCAGCGCCCGGAACAACCACCGACGGGCCATGGTCGCCCCCCATCGCATCAAGCGAAATACGCACCGGCTTCGGCATCGGCGATTGGCTCTTTCTGGTTCGTTCCTGCCACAGGGGGCGGAAAATAGCGGTTTGCGGGGGCACCGCAACCGAATTCTAGAGGTTCCCGAGGAAGGCTTCATGAGCCTCGCCGGCAGGCCTTTCGATCCCGATCCGGCCCGGAAACCTAGTCCTT
>DATHAU010000275.1:0-3052 GCA_035296545.1 Microvirga sp. | reverse complement strand
CGGACACGAGGCTCAAGGTGACGCTGGCAGGCTTGTGATCCACGATGCTCCAGAGGCGCGTGCCAAAACCCATGGAGCCGCCGTGGAGCTGGTTGCGCCCCTCGTTGGCGTCGAGCCGGCAGGTCTCCCCGTTCAGGTCGAACTGGGCGCCCCCGATCCGGTTGGCGTAGCGCCCGACGATGGCGCCGAAATAGGGGGAATGGGCAACGTAATCCTCGATGGAATTGAGGCCCAGCACCACCCGCTGGGGCCCCGCCACCGACGGCGCCACCAGATCCCGGACCACCGCGCCCCAGGTGAGAACCCGCATCTCGACCCTGTTGATGCCGGAACTGGGGCCGGTCAGGGTGACCTGCAGGACGTCCTCGCCGTCGACGGCGCCGAATCGCTCGATGGCCATGGCCTACCCCTCGAAGATGTGGGCCTTCAAACCCTTGGTGCCGGTTTCGACCTTGAAGAGATGGCCCCCCATGGGATCGATATGGGGATCATGGCCGATGGCCGCCGTGGTGATGTAGAGGGTCGTGAGGTCCGGCCCGCCGAAGGCGCATTTGGTCACCTGGGCGGTGGGCACCGGCACGATCCGCTCGACGGAGCCGTCCGGGCCGAATCGGGTGATGCGCGACGCGCCCCAGTGGCAGACCCACACATGGCCCTCCGCATCCACCGCCATGCCGTCCGGATGCCCCCAGCCCTCCTCGAACCGGGCGAAGCGGCGCGGTTCGCCGAGCCGGCCCCCATCCGCATCCAGGGCATAGATCATCCCGCCCATGGTGTCGGTGGCGTAGAGCGTCTGCCCGTCATGGCTGAAGGCGGGGCCGTTGGTGACGACGATGCCGGAATGGAACCGGGTCAGCTCCCGGCCGTCCCAGCGCCAGAAGGCGCCCGAGGGCTCCTTCTCGTCGTCGTCCATGGTGCCGAAATAGATCGCGCCGTCCGGCCCCACATGCCCGTCGTTGATCCGGTTGCCGGGCTGATCGGGCTCCGGGGAGACGATGGGCTGCACGTGGCCCGTCGTCAGGTTGAAGCGCACGAGGCCGGACTTGAAGCCGGCCACCACCGTGTCGGGATCGGGCGTCAGGGCGATGAAGCCCACCCGCTCGGGAGCATCGACGCGGCCATGCTCGTTGGCGTCCGGGCGATAGCGCCAGATTCCCGGGTTCTTGATGTCCACCCAGAACAGGGTGTCCGAGCGGTGGTCCCACAGGGCCCCCTCGCCCACGACGCAGGCGCTGGCAACCGCCACGCGGGGGGTCTCAGGGTGAACGACTGGATTGGTCATGCCTTGCCCCATCTTCAGGCGATCCGCCCTGCCGGTAACTATTGCAGGGAGGAGCGAGTTCAATCAGGACGCCGCCCGGTCCGCGATCCGCCGGGCCAGGGCGACGAGGCTCATGTCGGACCCGGCGGGTCCCATGATCGAGAGCCCGAGCGGGGCCCCGAGGCGGGAGGCCAGGGGGATGGACACCTGCGGCAGCCCGGAAAGGACGCTGAGGCATTGCAGGTTCAGGGCCCGGTTGCGGTAGTCGTTCAGGGCCTCGTCGCTTTCGGTGAGCAGCGGCGCCACATCCGGCATGGTCGGCAGGATCAGCACCGTGTCCTGGCCCAGAAGAGCGCTGAACCGCGCCCGGAAGGCGCTTCGGATCGCAAGCGATTCGGCCACCTGGCCGTCGGTGACCGCCTTCGAGAACTCGAACCGGTCCGCAACGCCGGGGCCGAGGGGCGGACGGTAGCGCTCGATCATCGGCCCGTCGACGATCCAGGCCTCCCGGCTCTGGATGTAGCGCATGGCCCAGTAGAGGGCGGTGAAGCCCTCGACCGCCACGTCCCGCTCCTCGGGCGCGCCTAAGGTGACGGCGGCCTGGCGAAGCGCCGGCTGGAGCGCCTCCCGCACCGGCCCCGCCAGGAGCGCGAAGGCGTCCCTGGCCAGGAGAACCCTTGGGCCCGGCGGCAGGGGATGGCTGTCGGGCCCGAGCAGAACCTCGCCGACCCGCGCGAAGGTGGCGGCGTCGCGGGTGAAGTACCCGCAGGTGTCGAAGGACGGGGCGAGGTCGTGGCAGCCCTCGAGGCTCACGCGGCCATGGGTCGGGCGGATGCCGAAGAGGCCGCAATGGCTCGCCGGAGCCCGCACGGACCCGCCCGTGTCGGTGCCCAGGGCAAAGTCGCACAGGCCGTTGGACACCGCCGCGGCCGAACCGGCGGAGGATCCGCCGGGAACGCGGTCCGGCGCGCCGCCGTTCACCGGGGTGCCGAAATGGGAGTTCTTGCCGCTCATGGAGAAGGCGAGCTCGTCCGTGATGGTCTTGCCCACGAGCCGCGCCCCCGCATCGAGGAGCCGCTGGACCATGGGCGCGGTCCGGGTCTTGATGCCCGACATGGCCAGCATGTGGGGCGATCCGCACCCGGTCGGGTAGCCGGCCACGTCGAACAGGTCCTTGGCCGCAAAGGTCAGGCCCGACAGCGGCCCCCGCTCGGCGTGGGGCACGGAAACGGCAGGATAGGGCATGAAGGCGCGGGCGGGATCGTTGTCGAGAAGCATGGGACCACGGGGGTTCGAGGGAACGAACGGGCTGCGAATGTGTCATTCCCTGCTGGAGATGCAAGGCAGGAATGCGCAAACCTTGGCGGTTCGGGCTTTCTTCATGCCTCGAATGGCCCTACATGCTGGCAGGTCCTGTAACCGGGGAACGTGACATGGCGAAGGCATCGACGACCCGCTGGCTGGCTCTCGGACTGGCGCTCGCTTTGGCAGGCCCGGCGGCCCAGGCGCAGCAGCCTCCCATCAAGCTGGGCGAGCTCAATTCCTACGCCCGCTGGGCGGCCTTCACCGTGCCCTACCGCAGCGGCTGGCAGATGGCGCTGGAGGAGATCAACGCCCGGGGCGGCGTGCTCGGCCGCAAGCTCGACATCATCTCCCGCGACGACGGCGCCACCACCGGCGACGCCACCCGGGTGGCCGACGAGCTGGTGACCCGGGAGGGCGTGTCGCTGCTGTTCGGCTCCTTCCAGTCCAATGTGGGCGTGGCCATGGCCGACTACGCCAACCAGAAGA
>DATHAU010000274.1:0-6619 GCA_035296545.1 Microvirga sp. | reverse complement strand
GTTCCGGGCATGGACAGGAGCAGGGCGTTCATCAGCTCGATGCGCCTGCGGTCCCGCTGCATGAGCGGCGCAAGCCTGCGGCGGATGCCGAGATTGATGCGCGCCCGCCGGTCGGCCGCATAGGTGTTCCAGAGATAGTCGCGCTCCTCGTCGGTGACCATTTCAAGGGTCAGCTCGTCATGGTTGCGAAGGAAGATCGCCCATTGGCAGTTCTCGGGGATCTCCGGCGTCTGGCGAAGGATGTCGGTGATCGGGAAGCGATCCTCCTTGGCGATGGCCATGTACATGCGCGGCATCAGGGGGAAGTGGAAGGCCATGTGGCATTCGTCGCCGTCGCCGAAATATTCCTGGGTGTCCTCCGGCCACTGGTTGGCTTCCGCCAGCAGCATCCGGTCGGGATAGGTGGCGTCGAGATGGGCGCGGATCTTCTTGAGGACCTCGTGGGTCTCCGGAAGATTCTCGTTGTTCGTGCCCTCCCGCTCCACCAGGTAGGGGATCGCGTCGAGGCGCAGGCCGTCGATGCCCATGTCCAGCCAGAACCGCATCACGCTCAAGACTTCCTTGAGCACGCGCGGGTTGTCGAAGTTCAGGTCCGGCTGGTGCGAGTAGAAGCGGTGCCAGAAATAGGCGCCCGCCACCGGGTCCCAGGTCCAGTTCGACCGCTCGGTGTCGAGAAAGATGATGCGCGTCTCCGGGTACTTCTCGTCCGTGTCCGACCACACATAGAAGTCGCGCTCGCGGGAGCCGGGCTTTGCCCGGCGCGCGCGCTGGAACCAGGCATGCTGGTCCGACGTGTGGTTGATCACCAGTTCGGTGATGACGCGAAGTCCGCGGGCATGGGCCTCGCGCACGAAGGCCTTGAACTCCTTCAGGGTTCCGTAGTCCGGGCTGACGTCCCGGTATTCGCCGATGTCGTAACCGTCGTCGAGGCGCGGAGACGGATAGAACGGCAGCAGCCAGATCGTATTGACCCCCAGCGAGGCGATGTAATCCAGCTTGGCGAGCAGGCCCGCGAAATCGCCGATGCCGTCGTTGTTGGCGTCGAAGAACGACTTCACATGCAGCTGGTAGATGATGGCATCCTTGTACCAGAGCGGGTCTTTTTCGAGGGACGCTTCGCTCTTGGGGGACGTGTCGTTCTTCTTGAGCATTCTTATTGGTCCTTTGCAGCAATTCGCCAGATCGAGAAGGGCAGCTCGCCCGGATCGCAGCGGATGCGCTGATGCTTGCCCGTCCAGGTGAAGCGGTGCTGCCGCACCAGATCCTCGATCGCCAGGGAGCCGTGGTCGGGCAGGCCGAACCGCCAGAGCGGAAGCTCCACATCCGCCTCCTGCACGGCGTGAGGATCGAGGCTGACCGCGACGAGGACGACGTTCTCGCGCCCGGGCGTGGCCTTCTCGAAGAACAGGATGTTGTCGTTCCCGGCCGGAAGGAACGAGATGCCATGGTGGGAGTGGAGCGCCGGGTTGGCGCGGCGGACCCGGTTCATGATCGAAATCTCGTTGATGATGTTGCCGGGCCGGTCCCAATCCCAGGCCCGGATCTCGTACTTCTCGCTGTCGGCATATTCCTTCTTCTTGGCGTCCGGCCTGCCCTCGCAGAGCTCGAAGCCGTTATACATGCCCCAGAGCCCGGAGAGGGTGGTCGCGAGCGCCATCCGGATCAGGTAGGCGGAGCGGGGCGCGTTCTGCAGGAAGTCCGGGTTGATGTCCGGCGTATTCACGAAGAAATGCGGCCGGAAGAAGTCCTTGGGCGCCGTCTGGGTGAGCTCCGTCATGTATTCCGCCAGCTCCCATTTCTCGTTGCGCCAGGTGAAGTACGTGTAGGATTGCGAGAAGCCGATCTTGGCGAGCCGGTACATGACCTTCGGCCGGGTGAAGGCCTCCGCCAGGAAGGCGACGTCCGGGTGATCGCGGCGCACGTCGGCGATCAGCCACTCCCAGAACGGGAACGGCTTGGTATGGGGATTGTCGATGCGGAAGAGCTTCACCCCCTGCTCGACCCAGAGCAGGATCACGTCGCGCAGCTCCAGCCACAGGGACGGCACCGCCCCCTTGGCGTAGAAATCCACGTTGACGATGTCCTCGTATTTCTTCGGCGGGTTCTCGGCGTACCGGATCGTTCCATCGGGCCGCCACTCGAACCAGTCGGGATGCTCCTTCAGCCAGGGATGATCGGGGGAGGCCTGAACGGCGATGTCCAGCGCCAGCTCGAGCCCGTGCTCCGCCGCGGCCGCCACCAGCCGACGGAAATCCTCGAAGGTGCCGAGTTCCGGGTGAATGGCGTCGTGGCCGCCGGCTTCCGAGCCGATGGCATAGGGGCTTCCGGGATCGTCTGGACCGGCCGTGAGGCTGTTGTTCCTTCCCTTCCGGTGCGTTCGGCCGATGGGATGGATCGGCGGCAGATAGAGCACGTCGAATCCCATGTCGCGGATGGCCGGAAGCCGGCGGATCACGTCGTCGAAGGTGCCGTGGCGATTGGGGTCGCCGCTCTGGGAACGCGGGAACAGCTCGTACCAGCTCGCGAACTCCGCCGCCTTCCGCTCGGCGTCGAGGGGGATCGGCCGGGAACGCACCAGGAAAGGCCGCCGGTCCGCCGCCGTCATGACCTCCGACGTCTCGGGGGCAAGGAGGATCTCGATGCGCCGGTCGTATTCGGCGTCGGCGAGCCCCTCGGCGATCCGCCGGACCTGATCGGCGATGCTGCCCTGCGTTTCGGCGCGCGCCGCCTCGACCAGCAGGCGTCCCTCCTCCAGCTCCAGGGCGACGTTGAGGCCGGCAGCGTATTTCTTTTCCAGCTCCGACCGGAAGATGGCGAAAGGATCCCGCCAGGCTTGGACGGCGAACTCGTACCGGCCAAGGCGCTCCAGGGGAAATTCGGCGCTCCACCGGTCATTGACCAGGAGCGTCATGCGGATCTCGCGCCACTGCGCCTCGTCGGCCGCCCGCCAGAGAAGGGCCGCAGCCAAGGGATCGTGGCCGTCGCCGAAGATATCGGCCTCCACGCGAACCACGTCGCCGACGATGCGCTTGACCGGGAACTCGCCCCCGTCCACGGCCGGCGTGACGTTCTCGATCATGAGGCGCGGCGCAGCGGTCGCTTGCTCCACCGCCGGAACGGCCACAGCTCCCGTAATCGCCTTCAAGGGACGGCCCTCCAGAACCCGGATCTCCCCCGGCCGCAGGCTCACGACGGTGGCGGGATTGAGCTCGAGCCCGCCCGCGCCGACCTCTCGGAACGGCAGGAACCGGGCGCCTCCCTCAGACAGCAGGAACGATCCTGTCGCGTGGGCGCTCCGCTGAAGGTCGGCGTTCGCCAGAATGAGGCGCGCCGCCTCCCCCTCCGCATCGACCCGCAGCACCGCCGTGACCGGAGAGGCGTGCCCCACGGCAAGGTGCAGGGGCGTGCGGGCGAAGCGTCCCTCATCGCGGGCAAGGAACTCGTTGGCGGCCCGCACCTCTGCCGCGAGATCGAGGCTGCCCCTCTCCTTCAGCCCCTTGAGTCCGCCGCCGCCGCGGGTCGGATCGAACCTGTCGCGGCAGCCATACTCGAACCCCATGGGCACCAGGATGCCGTCACCCAGGGTCGCCGCAAGCCACAGGGCCCGGCCGGCGCGCCGCTCCATCACCTCCTGGGTCTCGACTTCCTGCGCGAGGCGCTTGTCGAAGGGGGCCTCCGGGAAGGCGATCTCGTAGCCGATGCTCCTGTGCAATTCATGTTCTCCGGCGACCCAGCCCTCCCGAAGGTCCCACCAGCGCAGGGACGAGAAGGTCCCATCGAAACCGGCTCCGCGCAGGCCCTGCTGCGCTTCGAGGGATGCTCCCGGGGTCCAGGCGAGAAAACGCACCTCGGGGGCATCCCCCCGCACGGCTGCGATCAGGCGCTCCAGGGCCGCCGGCGGGGCCTTGTCCCAATGAAGGCAGCGGTATGCCGACACCCCTGCGGTGGCGAGGGCGCGCAGGCGCTCCGCCAGCATCGGGATGTAGGGATGGTCGGCCGGGTTCACCGGGTCGAACGGAATGATGACCGCTTCGCGGTCCGCCGGGTCCTGCCGCGGATCGAGAATGTCGGGGATGAAGGGCGCCAGGCCCAGGTCCCGGGCGAAGGCGCTGTCGGCTGCGACCCGGTCCACCACGACGTCGAGCGCGAGGGCGAGGTTGCGCGCGCGGGCCATGTCCGCCAGGCGCGCGATGCCGTCGACGGCCCCCTTCCGACCGAGAACCGGGTGAAGCCGTTCCATGTCGCGCGGGAGAAAGATGCTGCCGCCATGACCGGGCTCGAAGGGCGGAGCCGTGAGAACGGTGTCGAAGCCCAGGCCGGCGGCGTGATCGAAGATCTCGTCCCATCCATCGAGAGAACCGATCAGCAGCGGGTGCACGTAATAAATCCGCGGCGGCGCGGGATCCGCGCCTTTCACCTGGGATGTCCGTGAAATTCGAGGGAGGGCGTCTGCTGGTGACACGATGGAGTCCGTCGCTGTTCGGTCTGATCAGTCGGTGGCGAGTTGGCAGCCGGCATTGAAGCGGGATGGCCCGGCCGGCAGAGCCTTTCAGTCAAAAACAGCACCCTTTCGCCATTGTTCCTGACCTGGTGAGGTTGCCCATGGTCCGCCCTGCCGGGGCGGTCACATCCCCATTATAGGGGTCCGGGCGCTCCTGGCGAGCAGGTCCGGCGTCATGCAGGCGTCGCTTGAGGCTGAGGCTCTCTGCTGCGGGCCCCTTCCGGGGGCGGCTCCACGGCCTCGGCGGCCGGGTCGGCAAGGCAGTCGAGGAACTGCCGACACCAGGCTTCCACCGTGTTCGTCCGCAGGCGCTCCATCATGGTGGTCCAGCGCTCCTGCCTCTCCCGCAGGGGCATCTGGAGCGCCCGCGCAATGGCGGCGGCGCAGGCCTCGGTGTCGTAGGGATTGACCACCAGCGCGCAATTGAGCTCATGCGCCGCGCCGGCAAACCGCGACAGGATCAGCACGCCTGGATCCTCGGGCGGCTGCGCGGCCACGAACTCCTTGGCCACAAGGTTCATCCCGTCCCGCAACGGCGTGACGAGGCCGACCTGGGACATCCGGTACAGGCCTGCGAGGGCTGCGTGTCCGACGGTTCGGTTGACGTAGCGGATCGGCGTCCAATCCACCTCCCCGAGATTGCCGTTGGTCCAGCCGGCCTGCTCCGCGATCTCGTGCTGCATGCGTTTGTATTCGGGCACCTCCGAGCGCGACTTCGGGGTGATCTGGATATAGGTCACGCGGTTGTGGAAGGCCGGGTTCGACTTGAGGAAGCAGGAGAAGGATTCGATCCTCTGCTTGACGCCCTTCGAATAATCGAGCCTGTCCACCCCGATGATGAGATCCCGCTCCCCGAGGCTTGCCCGCGTCCGGCGAACGAGGGCGTTGCTCTCGCCGCGAATGGCCGCCCGGGCAAAGGCCTCGGTGTCGATCCCGACCGGAAACGCGCCGGTTCGGATGCGGCGATCGTCGACCTGATACTCACCGGGCCCGACCGCCTCCCCCATGCCCTCCCGCACGAGGCACTGCTGAAAATTCTCCACATCCTGCGGCGTATGGAAACCGGCGACGTCGTAGGCGCTGAGCCCGCGCAGCAGCCGCTCATAGGCCGGAAGGGCGCTGGCCACCTCGTAGGGCGGCCACGGGATATGGAGGAAGAAGCCGATCCGGTTCTTGCAACCCAGCTTGCGCAGTTCCGACGCGAGGGGAATGAAATGGTAGTCGTGAATCCAGATGATGTCGTCCGGCCGGAGCAGGGGCGCGAGAGAGGCCGCGAAGGCCCGGTTGACCCGGAAATACCCCTCCGTGTCGCTCCGGTCGATCTGCACCAGGTCGAGCCTGTAGTGGCAGACAGGCCACAGGGCGCGGTTGGCGAAGCCGGCGTAATATTCGTCGTGATCCTGCTTGGAGAGATCGACCACCGCGAAGGTGATGTTGCCCGCCTGAACGATGTCCGGCTTCTCGGAGGCCTCTTCGACGATGTTGCCGGACCAGCCGAACCACAGCCCCCCGCTCCGCTTGAGGGCTCCTTCCAGGGCGACGGCCAATCCGCCCGCCTTGGTCGAGCCTTCCTTCGGCACGGGCACCCGGTTCGAGACGACCACGAGCCGCTGGCGGGACCCTGGCGAGGATTTCGCCTTCGGGGCGGAGCGGGAAGGTCCCTTGGCCCGGGGGGAGCCTTTGCTCGCCGGGGAAGCCTTGCCCCGCGCGCCGCTGCGGGCGGACGGGATTGCGGGTTGCGGCGCGTCAGAGAGAATCTCTTGTTTGTGAGCCATGGAAGAACCCGACAGGATGGTTGAGGTCTCAACCATCCAGCTTCGCGGCGGTTCCGGCCGTGGTGGAATAAGCCTTTGCAGCCCTGCCAGGGCCCTTGAACGAGGCTGCTCCAGTGAGCGCGCTTTGGACGAAAGCGACGCAGGCCCTCATGGTTCCATTGTATTTTTTGAACTATTATTTAGGATTATCATTAAATTGCTATCCGCTCCCCAAATAAGGGGCGTCGCCAATAAGCAAATATTTATTCAATATGGCTTTCGATAGCTGAAGATCAGGGGCTTTCCGTGCAGAATTTCGACCAGAATCCATTGTCTCCCCTTGTCCTCGACAATGGATACGCAA
>DATHAU010000273.1:0-6902 GCA_035296545.1 Microvirga sp. | reverse complement strand
CGCAGGGCCTTCTCGTAGGCCTCGCGCAGGGAGGCTCCTTCCGCCACGCCGCAGGGGTTGGCGTGCTTGACGATCACCACCGCGGCGGAGCGTTCCGGCGCGAACTCGGCCACGGCCTCGTAGGCCGCGTCGGTGTCGTTGATGTTGTTGTAGGAGAGCTGCTTGCCCTGAACCTGACGGGCGGTGGCGACGCCGGGGCGGCTCTCCCCGGTGCGGTAGAACGCGGCGGCCTGGTGCGGGTTCTCGCCGTAGCGCATCACCTCGGCGATGGCGCCGCCGAGCGCCCGGAAGGGCGGCGTCGCCTCGCCCAGTTCGGCCGCGAACCAGTTGGAGATCGCCGCGTCGTAGGCGGCGGTGCGGGCATAGGCCTTCTGGGCCAGGCGGCGGCGCAGGATGCGGGTCACCGAGCCGTCATGGCGGGAGAGGTCGTCGAGCACGGCCGCGTAGTCGGACACGTCCACCACCACCGCCACGTCGCCGTGGTTCTTGGCCGCCGCGCGGATCATGGCGGGGCCGCCGATGTCGATGTTCTCGATGCAGTCGTCGTAAGACCCCCCCGCCGCCACGGTGGCCTCGAAGGGGTAGAGGTTCACCACCAGGAGATCGATGGGCTGGATGCCGTGGGCCAGCATGGCGGCCTGGTGCTCGGGGTTGGCGCGAATGCCGAGCAGGCCGCCATGGACGCCGGGATGGAGGGTCTTCACGCGCCCGTCCATCATCTCGGGGAAGCCCGTGAGATCGCTCACGTCCTTCACGGGCAGGCCGGCCTCGCTGAGCGCCTTCCGGGTGCCGCCGGTGGAGACCAGCTCGACGCCGCGCTCCGAGAGCGCGCGGGCGAAATCCACCAGCCCCGTCTTGTCGGACACGGAAAGAAGGGCGCGCGTCACGCGCTTCAGGTCGCTCGGCATGGCGCGGCTCCATCAGGGTCGGATGTGCGGGCGCTTAGCACGGCGGGGTGACGATGGAAACCGCATCGGGCCGCAGAAGGCGTGCGCCTAGAGCAGCCCCGGTCCGGGCTCCGGGCGCGGCGCGGGGGTGAAGCTGCGCGCCAGGCGCTCGAAGCGCCAGCGCACGGAGGGCGTCTCGCTGGGGCGGATCGCCACGACGATCTGCTCCGTGCGGCGCATGCCCTCGGAGGAGGCGAGGAACACGCTGTCCTCCACGAAGGCCTCGGCGGGGCTGGCGGTGAACTGCCAGGCCTCCCGGTTGGGCAGCACCAGCATGACCACCCGGCCGCCCTGGGCGCGGCTCGCCTTGATGCCGGGCGCGAGGTGGAACCGGATGATGGCCTCGGCGGAGGATTTCGCCGCGCCCTCGCCCCAGAACAGGTCCTCCCCGTCCAGGCTGTCGCCCTTTTGCGAGAGTTCCCAGCGCCGCTCGTGGGTGAGGCCGAAGCGGGAGAGATAGCCGTCATGGCTGGCGTTGAGCAGTTGCACGTGGTCGCGCTCGCTGCGCTCGGCCACCACGCGCTCGGGTCCCCTGACCACCACGGGCCCCATCCGCCTGAGGATCCGGTCTGCGGCGATCCGGCCCGGCCAGCGGACCTTGTGGTCGACGATCTGGCAGGACGAGACGTCGTTGATGGAGGCGGTGGAATGCGCCACCGTGGAGCGGGAGGCCTGGACGATGGTGTCGCTGGCGACCCGCGGCATCCCGCAATTGACCACGATGCGCTGCGCGCCGCTGGAGAACTCGAAGGACAGGCAGCCGGCTCCCGCTTCCGTCGAGAGGGCCACCGGCGGAGCGGGCCCCACATCGGCCACCAGCAGGGTGCGGCCGGCCTCCAGGCGCTCGTAGCCGGAATGGGGCGCGTGGTGGATCGGCTGGCTGCGCATGTCGTCGTAGGTGAGCAGGGTCGCCAGGTGGTCGGTGGCGGTGACGCCCATGCCGTTGAAATGGGACAGGGTGCCGTCCCCGTGCCGGAACAGGCGCACCATGGGCAGCATCCGGTCGATGGCGCGCAGCAGGGCCTCGGGCGTATCCACCTCGCGGCTGGCGAACATCTGGCGCAGGGGCAGGAGGTCGAACAGGAGATCGACGACCACCCGCGGATTGCGGCTCGCGTGCCCCCCGTCCGCCAGGATCTGGCGGTCGAGCTCCCGGGCGAGAAGGCGGCTCGCCCGCTTCAGGTTCCGGTCCAGCCCCTCGCAGCACAGGCCCGCATAGCACAGGGCGATGGCCGAGATGAGCTGCGGATAGGGCAGGGCGCCCGAGCGGGCATGCCGCTCCAGGTCGCGCACGTGCTGCCCGAGGATCCGCAGGAAGCGCTGGTAGAAGGCGTGGTCGGCTCCTTCCAGGATCAGGGGCGACTGGCTGATCAGGGAAATGAGCCGGCGGGCCATCACCTGCGGGTCGCAGGCGATCCGCCTGTCGCCCCATTTGGAGGTGACGAACTCGTCCACCAGGGAGCGGGCATTGGCCTGGGCCAGGGCGGTGCCGGCGGCGCGCAGGTGGCGCAGCCAGCCGAACCCGTAGAGGGACTCGCCCCAGGCGCGGCTGGGCGGCGCGAAGGCGAAGGGCGAGCGCCCGCTGGTGGTGATGGCGCGGCCCGCGAAGGCGAAGAAGCCGGAATAGATGTCGGTGGCGATGGTGGGATCGGCGGTGCGCAGATCCTGCGGCGCGAAGATCAGCCGCGTCGGCTGGGGCGCGCCCAGGGCCTTGGATGCGCTCCGGACCGCCGCTCCGCGCATGGCGCGGCCCGCCTCGCGGAAGGCAAGCCGATACAACCGCCATCGATCCGGCCCGTGATCCACCCGAGGCGCTCCTTTCCACAAGCTTAACTTGCGTCAGCTTAGTGCAGGACTTCCTGCTGACTGGTTAACAACCGGTAAGCGGGGTTTGTTTGAGGTCACGCACCCTTGTGCACAAACCGTGCGACAAAGAATCCGTCGAGGCCGCTGCGGTCGTGCTCCGTGAGAGCCATCTGGAACGGCAGGGTTCTCACGTCGCCCTGCGGCGTGACGCATTCCGCCAATCCGCCGACCTCGCCCGGCTCGACGGGCCTGCGGGCAAGGTGCGGATGGCGGGCGAGAAATCTCTCCGCCTGACGCTCGCCCTCCTCGGGCTCCAGGGAGCAGACGCAATAGACCAGGCGCCCGCCGGGCTTGAGCAGGCTGGCGGCCTTGTCGAGAAGGCGCGTCTGGAGGGCCGAAAGCTTGCGGATGTCGTCCTCGCTCTTGGTCCAGGCCACGTCGGGGTGGCGGCGGATGGTGCCCGTGGCCGAGCAGGGGGCGTCGAGCAGGATCGCGTCGAAGGGGGCCTCGTCGAGCTTTTCCGCGTCGATGGCGCGGATCTGCGCCGTCAGGCCGAGCCGCGCCAGGTTGTCCTCCAGCCGCTTCAGCCGCCGGGCCGAGCGGTCCACCGCCAGCACCCTGGCCCCGGCCGCCGCCAGCTGCGCGGTCTTGCCGCCCGGAGCGGCGCAGAGATCGGCCACGCGCTCGCCGGGCCTCGCCCCGAGCAGGCGGGCGGGGAGCGCCGCGGCGGCGTCCTGCACCCACCAGGCCCCTTCCTCGTAGCCGGGCAGGTCGCGGATGGCGGTGCGCTCCACCAGGCGCACGCTGCCGGTTGGGAGCAGCAGGCCCCCCAGGCGCCCTGCCCAGGCGGCCGCGTCCTCCTTGACCGTCAGGTCGACGGAGGCCATGGAGCGGTGCGCCCCGGCGATCCTCTCGGCAACGGCTTCGCCGTAATGCGCGATCCAGCGCTCCTCGAGCCAGGTGGGCGTGTCGAGCCAGGGGTCGTCCTGCCCGAGAACGGCCTCGCGCTCCCGCGCCACCCGGCGCAGCACGGCGTTGATGAGGCCCCCCGCCCCCTTGAGCTTGCGGTCGCCCCCTGCGAGCTGCACGGCGGTGTCCACGGCGGCGTGGTCCGGCACGTCGAGGTAGAGGATCTGCGCCGCGCCCACCGCGAGAAGGTGCAGCAGGCGCTCGTCCTTGGCCTCCTTGTCGATCCGCTCGCGCAGGGCCTTGCCCAGGGTGCCGAGGCGCCGGAAGGCCACGATGGCGATGGCGCGGGCAAGCGCCTCGTCCCGAGGCGAGAGATCCTCCGCCGGCGAGAGCTCGTCCATCACGTCATCGAGGGGGACGCGCCGCTTCAGGGTCTCCGAGACGGCGTTCCAGGCGAGCCGCCGGGGGCCGAGGCCCGCTTGTTCCTGCCGATTGTCCAATTGCTTAACCCCAAGGCCCGCGGCGGGCGGTGGAGCCCCAGGGCCCCTGTGATGGGAAGCCCCCCGAGGGGGCCGGGTTCGACGGGCCTTGCGGGACAAAGCCGCTCTGCCGTGCGGCTCCCATCCCGGCTCCCATCTCCTGCGCCAGCGCCTGGAGGGCGGCGATGCGGTTTTCCGTCGCCGGATGGGTCGAGAACAGGCCGTCCATGCCGCGGCCCGACAGGGGATTGATGATGAAGAGGGAGGCGGTGGCCGGGTGGTTCTCCGCATCCGGGTTGGGGATGTGGGAGACCCCGCCGGAGATCCGGGCGAGCGCCGAGGCAAGGGCCAGGGGCTGGCCGGAGATGGCCGCGCCCATCCGGTCGGCGTCGTATTCCCGCGCGCGGCTGATCGCCATCTGGACGATCATGGCGGCCAGCGGCGCGAGCAGGGCGGTGAGCAGCATCACGATGGGATTGGGCCGGTCGTCGCCGCGCCCGCCGAACAGAAATCCGAACTGGGCCAGGGTCGCGATGGCGCCCGCCACGGTGGCGCTCACGGTCATGATCAGGGTGTCGCGGTTCTTGATATGGGCGAGCTCATGGGCCATCACGCCCGCCACCTCGTCGCGGGAGAGCATCTGGAGAAGCCCGGTGGTGGCGGCCACCGCCGCATTCTCCGGGTTTCGCCCGGTGGCGAAGGCGTTGGGCTGCGGGTTGTCGATGAGATAGACCCGCGGCATGGGCAGGCCCGCCCGTTGCGCCAGGTCGCCCACCATGCGCACGAGCTCGGGAGCGGTGCGCTCGTCCACCTCCACCGCGTGGTGGGCGGCAAGCGCCAGCCGGTCCGAGTTCCAATAGGCGAACACGTTGGTGGCCACGGCCAGGCCCAGCGCGATCGTCATGCCGGTCGCGCCGCCCAGCATGTAGCCGACCACGCCGAACAGGGCGGTGAGCGCCGCCAGCAGCATGGCGGTCTTGACGGTGTTCATCGGGGTCTCCACCTCGTGGTGATCAGGAATCCATCCGCTCCGGTAATGTGGGATGGGCCCAGCTCTCTCCCAAGGCCCCCGCTTCCACAACCCCGGACAACCGGCACAAGGCGCTTCATGAGCACGAACGACACACCCGGCACAAGGGCAGCCCCCGAAAGCTCCGCCCCCCGCACCGAAGGGGCGTCCCCCGTCAAAGGGGCTGCTCCCGGCAAGGCCCTGTCTCCCGAGGCCCGGCGGGCCCTGGAGGAGGCGGCCCGCCGCCGCCTCGACATCGACGCCCGCGCGGCGGAGCTCGCCCGGGAGAAGGAGCACCGGGGCCGCGGCGGCCTGGAGCCCGTCCGCTACGAGGACTGGGAGGTCAAGGGCCTGGCCAGCGACTTCTAATGCTGCAGCACTGCCCTCATCCTGAGGAGGCCGAAGGCCGTCTCGAAGGATGAGGGCTGCGGGACGCCAAACCCTTGATGAGCCGGCCGCCTGGAACGCGGTCATTGTTTCCAAACCAAGCCCCGCTTAGTGTTCCGCAAAACGGGAGGGCCATGTGAGCGGGGCTGAACGGCTGGAGATCCTGCGCGATCTCCTGGGCGATGCGCATCGGGCGCTCGATCTGCAATTCGGGTTCGAGCTGTGGGACGGCTCGGTCGTTCCCGGGAACCTGCCCGCTTCGGCCATGCGGATCGTGATCGGGCGCGAGAACGTGGTGGCGGCCCTCCTGCGCCGGCCGAAGCTCGATACGCTGATCAACGCCCATGTGGCGGGCCTGCTGGAGCTGAGGAACGGCACCCTGTTCGATCTCGCGGCGCAGCGTCCGCAGGGAAAGGTGGGACGCCGCCTGAGGGGGCTGAGCAAGGGCAAGGCGCTCAAGGCCGCCTACCATTTCCTGCGCGCCCCCGCCGACATGCCCCGCCCCATGGACCGGCCGCGGGAGGGCACCGGCGGGCGCGACGGCAGGCCCTCCACCAACAAGGCCAACATCGCCTATCATTACGACGTGTCGAACGCCTTCTACCGGCTCTTCCTCGACCCGGAGATGGTCTATACCTGCGCCTATTTCCAGCCCGAATGGCATGACGACCTCGCCCGCGCCCAACGGGACAAGCTCGACATGATCTGCCGCAAGCTGCGGCTGAAGCCGGGGGAGCGCCTGCTCGACATCGGCTGCGGCTGGGGGGCGCTGATCTGCTACGCGGCGCAGCATTACGGGGTGAAGGCCACCGGCGTGACGCTGGCCGAGGAGCAGGCGGCCCTGGCGCGGGAGAAAATCGCCGCCTTAGGCCTCCAAGACCGGGTCGAGGTGATCCTGAAGGACTTCACCCAGATGGAGGGCGAGTTCGACAAGATCTCCTCCATCGGCATGTTCGAGCACGTGGGCATCGCCAACCATCCCACCTATTTCCAGACCGTGCACCGGCTGCTCAAGCCGCGGGGCCTCTATCTCCACCACACCATCGCCCGCCGCGCCAAGCGCTCAGGGAGGGCCTTCGGCCGCCTCAAGCCCGAGGCCCAGGCGGTCATGCGCTACATCTTCCCCGGGGCGGAGCTCGACCATCTCGGCATGTCGGTGGCCAATCTCGAGCGCTTCGGCTTCGAGGTGCACGACGTGGAGGCCTGGCGCGAGCACTACCAGCGCACCACCCGCCTGTGGTGGGAGAACCTGAACGCCCGTCGGGCGGAGGCCGAGGCCGAGGTCGGCCCCGAGACCACCCGCGCCTGGCTCCTCTATCTCGCGGGCGTGTCCCTGGGCTTCGAGCGCGGGGTGATCGGCGTCAA
>DATHAU010000272.1:0-21293 GCA_035296545.1 Microvirga sp. | reverse complement strand
CGGCGGCAACGCCAAGATGCGGGTCGAGCGCGAGCTTGCAGGCCTGGAAGGCGAGGAGCGCGCCGCCCGGGAAAGGGCCGTCAACGAGGAGGTCGCCTCCTTCAAGGAGAAGGCCATCGCGGCCGGCGGCCTCTACGTGCTTGGCACCGAGCGCCACGAATCGCGGCGCATCGACAACCAGCTGCGCGGCCGTTCGGGCCGCCAGGGCGATCCGGGCCGCTCCAAGTTCTACCTGTCGCTCCAGGACGACCTGATGCGCATCTTCGGCTCTGACCGCATGGACGGGATGCTGCAGAAGCTGGGGCTCAAGGAAGGCGAGGCCATCATCCACCCGTGGATCAACAAGGCCATCGAGCGCGCCCAGGCCAAGGTCGAGGCGCGCAACTTCGACATCCGCAAGAACATCCTGAAATACGACAACGTCATGAACGACCAGCGCAAGGTCGTGTTCGAGCAGCGCAAGGAGTTCATGGCGCAGGAAACCGTGCGCGACACCATCGACGACATGCGCCATGGGGTGATCGACGACATGGTGGCCCGCTCGATTCCCGAGCAGGCCTATGCGGAGCAATGGGACGTGGCCGGCCTGAAGGAGAGCGTGGCCAACTTCCTCAACCTCGACCTGCCGGTGGAGGAATGGGCCAAGGAGGAGGGCATCGCCGACGACGAGATCCGCGAGCGCATCGTCAAGGCCGCCGACGCGGCCTATGCCGGGCGCATCGAGGCGAATTCCCCCGAGGTCATGACCTATGTGGAGAAGCAGGTTCTGCTCCAGAGCCTGGACCACCTCTGGCGCGAGCACCTGGTGACCCTCGACCACCTGCGCCAGGTCATCGGCTGGCGCGGGCTGGCCCAGCGCGATCCGCTCAACGAGTACAAGTCGGAGGCCTTCGAGCTGTTCAACAACCTGGTGGGCCACCTGCGCGAGCAGGTGACGGGCCAGCTCATGCGCATCCAGGTGGTGTTCCAGCCGCCGGAGCCCGCGGAGCTGCCGCCCATGTTCGCCCAGCACCTCGACCCGGCCACCGGCGAGAACGAGTTCGGCATGCCGGGGGGCGCCGCCTTCGGGGCCGGCCCGGCGCTCGGCTTCGCGGCCGCCTCGGCCGCCGCCCTGCCGGCCGAGGCGCGCGACCCGAACGACCCCTCCACCTGGGGCCGCGTCGGCCGCAACGAGCCCTGCCCCTGCGGCTCCGGCAAGAAGTTCAAGCATTGCCACGGGCAGTTCGTGGCGTGAGCCGAGCTCGATGCTTCAAGTGGAAAAGCCCGGCCATCGAGCCGGGCTTTTTGTTGCCTGAACGGATCTATCCCGACTCTGGGCTGTCAAGGATCAAGAAAAAGCCCGCCATTGCGGCGGGCTTTCGGATGGTCCGATGCTCGGGCCGTCAGTCCGCCGACACCACCTTGATCCCGGTGGACGCCTGGGCCCGCTTCTGCGGCGCGGGCTTGGCGGCCGGAGCCGCCTCGGTCGGCTGGGACGGGGACGAGGGGCTGAACAGGTCGCTCACGCCGGAGAACATCCTCTTGTAGAAGGGCGTCTCCTGGGCGGCGGGCGAGGCCGCCATGGCCGGAGCGGCGGCCGGCTGGACCGCCGCAACCCTGACCGCGGGCTTGGCCTCCGGCGCGGCGGGCTTCATGGACGCGAAGGCGAGGGCCGTCGACGGGGCGGCCGATGGCGCGTCCGTCTTCGCCCGGCCGCTGTCGTCGAGGGCGATCCGCTGCGGGCCGGAGGAGATGCCCTCGGGGCGGCTGATCAGGCCGAGCTTCTCGTCGCTCACGCCGGAGACGTTCGCCAGGGCGGTGCGGAAGGACTCGTGGGTGTCGCCGTCGTGATAGACGAGCTTCACGGGCTGGGTGCCCTTGGCCACCAGCTCGGCCACCTCCTGCTCGTCCTCCCGCTGCTTCTGGGCCACGGCCACGGCGACGGCCGAATCCTCCGGGTTGAAGGCGTAGCGGCGGTCGGCCACCACCACCCGCGGCTCCTCCTTGGTGAGCTCGAAGGTGTCGGAGCCCTCCTTCAGGTTCTTCCAGAAGGCGATGTTGGGGTCCAGGCGATGCTCGGCCAGGTTCTTGGGGGTCATCCGGAACGGATAGGCCTGGAACTGGAAGCCGCGCTGGCCGCTGGCGAAGGCCTCGCGGGCGATGGAATAGATCTCGGCGATGTTCTGGTCCGTCATGGCGAAGCAGCCCCGCGACGAGCACGAGCCATGCACCATGATATCGCCGCCGTTGCGGCCGAAGGAGCGGTCGTAGGCGTTGGGATAGCCGGTGTCGAAGGACAGGTAATAGGCCGAATTGGGGTTCATCTGCGACGGGCTGACCGTGTAGAAGCCCTCCGGCACCTGCCGGTCGCCCTCGCGGGTCTTGGGGCCGAGCTGGCCGGACCAGCGGCAGATCGGATAGGTCTTGAACAGGGCGTATTTGCCGTCGGAGCCCCGCTTCCAGAGCTCCATCTCCGATTCCTTCTTGAAGGCCCGGATCAGGATGGGGTCGGTCTTGGACATCCCCTTGCTGGCCATGAGCGCCATGGCGGCGGGCGGAATCGGCTCGAGGTGGCGCGTGGAGCTTCGGGAGAAGCCGTCGTCCTGGCAGGCCGCGAGGGCAAGCGCCAGGCTCGCAGCCAATGCGATACGCTTCATCATGGGGGACCCCGCAATTTTATGATCTGCCGGCGTTGTGCCTGGCAGTTCCCCTGTCTGTGTAGATCGATAGCGTTAACTGCCGCTTACTGCAAGACGGGTCGTCGCGGGCCTGTGGTGAATCGAAGGTAAAAGTCCTTCCCTATGGTAAGGTAAAAGTCCCTCCCTATGGTCATGCCATAGGCGAAAGCCTAGGGCGCAGGGCCCCCTGCGCCGTGGCGGACGCCTCAAGAGCCTACAGCCCGCGCGCCTCTGAGAGCCTGGCTCGTCAAGGCTTCGGCACCCGCAGCCCCATCCTTCGAGACGCAGCCTACGGCTGCTCCTCAGGATGAGGTCAGGGTCATGAGGGTCCAGTCTCTGAAGGGCAGGTCCGGCCCCGGCAGGACGATCAGAGCTTGCGCCCGATGGCCAGGAACTTGTCGGCCCGGTGGTCGCGAAGCTCGGCCGGTCCCATGTTGCCGAGGTCGTGCAGGGCTTCGTCGATGGCCCGGCCGGTGGCCTCGATGGTTCCCTGCGAATCCCGATGGGCGCCGCCCACGGGCTCGGTGATGATGCCGTCGATGATGCCGAGCCGCAGGAGGTCCTGGGCGGTGATCTTCATGTTGGTGGCCGCGTCCTGGGCCCGGGCCGAGTCCCGCCAGAGGATCGAGGCCGCGCCTTCCGGCGAGATCACGCTGTAGATGGCGTGCTCCAGCATGAGCACCTTGTTGGCGGTGGCGATGGCGATGGCCCCGCCCGATCCGCCCTCGCCGATCACCACGGACACGTTGGGCACCCCGAGGGCGAGCTGCATCTCGGTGGAGCGGGCGATGGCCTCGGCCTGGCCGCGCTCCTCCGCCTCGATGCCCGGATAGGCGCCGGCCGTGTCCACGAAGGAGAGCACCGGCAGGCCGAAGCGGTCCGCCATCTCCATCAGGCGCACGGCCTTGCGGTAGCCCTCCGGGCGGGCCATGCCGAAATTGTGCCGGATGCGGGTTTCGGTGCTGTGGCCCTTCTCCTGGCCGAGCACGCAGACGGGCTGGCCCCGGAAGCGGCCGAAGCCGCCCACGATGGCCTCGTCCTCGGCGAATTTGCGGTCGCCGGCGAGCGGGGTGAATTCGCTGATCAGCGCGCCGCAGTAGTCGACGAAATGCGGGCGCTGCGGATGGCGGGCCACCAGGGTCTTCTGCCAGGGGGTAAGCCTGGCGTAGAGGTCCTTGAGGGCGTCCGCCGCCTTGGCCTCGAGCCGGGAGATGTCGTCGGAGATCGCCACCGCATCCCGGTTCTCGCCGAGAGCCCGAAGCTCTTCGACCTTGGCTTCCAGCTCGGCGACGGGCTTTTCGAAATCGAGATAACTGCGCATCAGACTCTAATGAAAATGGGGACGGCGTCACCGCATGGCCCCGCCGGAGCGGCCGGACACTGGCGATTCAGGGGCCTCAAGTCAAGGTGAGGCCCGGGCTCCTCCCCGGAATACCGGCGGCGACCCGGGAGGCGGGCGCGGGGGCCGGGATGAAGACCGGCTCGGCGCGGCTCGCCCGGCGCACCGCCCGCACCGCGCCGGGCCGGTAGAGCTGCTTGGTGGCTTCCACGATGTGCAGGCCCGCGAAGGGCAGGGAGAAGCCCGAGCCGATCCGCTCCCACGCCTGGGCCGTCTGGAGGAGCACCCGGTCCCGCAGGGGCGGCACGTAAAGGGTCTCGGCCCAGCCCTCCGGGGAGAACCAGGTCTGGCGCATGAGGCTCTTGAGCTGGGAGCGGCTGTAGGGCTGCCCGTAGCCGAAGGGCGTGGTGTCCATGCGGGCCCAGAGGCCGCGCCGGTTGGGGGCCACCATGATGATCCGCCCGCCGGGGGTCAGGATGCGCCAGATCTCGTGCAGGAGCTCGCTCGGGCTTTCCACCACCTCCAGGGCGTGGACCAGCAGCACCCGGTCGATGGACGCGTCGGGCAGGGGCATCATGAGCGGATCGACCAGGGCCGCGGCCGAGGCTCCGGTGCTCGGCCAGTTCACCACCCCCTGGCTCGCCGGCATGAAGGCGAGCGCCCGCTCGCATTCGCCCCTGATGCCCGCCAGATAGGGCGGCGCATAGCCGAGGCCGAGCACGCGCAGGCCCGTGAGCGGTCCCCAGAAGCCGTCGACGGCCCGCCCCACGAAGCGCCGGGTGACGTGCCCCAAGGGACTCGCATAGAAGCTGCGCAGATCGGTGATGTCGACGCTCATGCCAGGTCCGGTTATGGTCTCGTCCGGTTATGGTCTCGTCCGGTTATGGTCTCCCGATCGGGTCTGTCAAACATCCATGTCACGGGTCAACACCGTCATGGCTCATGGATGTGTCGGATCAAGGTCTGGTTTCCCGGTCCGAGTGTTCCATGATAGCTCAGGATGCTTCAAGACAAGGTTCCACGATGCCCGCCCAGATCCACGTCTTTCGCTGCCTCGACGACAATATCGGCGCCCTGATCCGCGATTCCCATACGGGAGCCTGCGCGGCCATCGACGCGCCGGAGGAGGGGCCGATCCTGGCGGCGCTGAGCGAGACGGGCTGGCAGCTCTCCGACATCCTCGTCACCCACCGCCACGGCGACCACGTTCAGGCCGTCGCGCCCCTGAAGCGCCGCACCGGCTGCCGGGTGGTCGCCCCGGTCAAGGCCCGGGAGGCGGTTCCCGACGCGGACGCCTTCGTGCGCGAGGGCGACACGGTGCATGTGGGCGATCTCCAGGCCCATGTGTGGGAGACGCCGGGGCATTGCCTCGACCATATCGCCTACTGGTTCGCGGCGGACCGGGTGCTCTTTGCCGGCGACACCCTCTTCACCCTGGGCTGCGGGCGGATGCTGGAGGGAACCTACCCGGAATTCTGGTCGTCGCTCCAGCGCCTCGCGGCCCTGCCGGACGAGGCGCGGGTCTATTGCGGCCACGACTACACCCTCTCCAACGCCCGGTTCGCGCTGGCGGCCGATCCCGAAAACCAAGCCTTGAAGGCAAGGGCCGGGGAGGCCGAAAGGGCCAAGGCCGAGGGGCGATTCCTGGTGCCCTCGACCATCGGCCAAGAGAAGGCCGCCAATCCTTTCCTGCGCGCCGGGGACCCGGCGCTTGCCCGGGCCGTTCAAAAGGAAGGGGCGACGGCCCTGGAGGTGTTCCAGGCCCTGCGGGAATGGAAGAACCGGTTCTGATGCTGCTTCCGGAGCGCATGTGCCCATGAGCGACCCCGATCCCATGAGCGACCCCCATCTCGTCGTCGGCCTCGAAGGCCGGCTCATGAACGCCTGGCCGTCCTTCGACTACCAGGCCTATGACGGCTGGATCCTGCGTCTCGCGGACGGCTATTCCAAGCGCGCCAATTCCGCCACGCCCTTCGTGCCGGGCGCGGCCCTGGACGAGGAGCTGATCGACACCATGGTGGCCCGCTTCGTGGAGGCCAACGTGCGGCCCACCTTCCGGCTGAACGGACTCGAAGCCCCGGACGCGGACCACATGCTGAAGCTGCGCGGGTTCAAGGAGGTCGAGCCGACCCATGTTCTGACCGCGCCGATCCGGGACGGGGACTGCACCCTCGATCCGGAGGTTCGCCTGGAGCCCCGTGTGACGAAGCGCTGGGTGCGGGAGGCCGCGCAATCCTACGGCGGCGACAAGGCGGACGACGGGACCCTCATGAAGATCGTCTCCCGCATCCATCAGAAGACGGCCTTCGCGACGCTCTCCCTCGACGACCAGCCCGTGGCCTGGGGGCTGGGGGTGGCGGAGCGGGGCTACCTGGGCCTCTACGACATCGTCGTCTCGCCGGACCTGAGGGGCATCGGGCTCGGCCGCCGGGTGGTGGCGAGCCTCATGGCCTGGGGCTGCGGGCAGGGAGCCCACACGGCCTATCTCCAGGTGCGCGAGGAGAACGAGATCGCCCGCTCGCTTTACGGCGCGCTGGGCTTCGGCACGGCCTATCGCTACACCCACCGGGTCATGCCGGGGCGCTCCCCCGCGTAGGCGTCAGGACGGCGCTTAACCCCTCTCCCGAGTGGGAGAGGGGCAGGGGTGAGGGTGAGCGGGCCCGGGGCTTTGGCCGGAAGGATGGCGCCCTTTTCGTCATCACCGGCCTCGTGCCGGTGATCCCGATCACCAGGGCGCTGCGGTTCTCGAAGCGGGATGGCCGGTACAAGGCCGGCCATGACGTGGTGGGTCTGACACCTGCTGTCATCCTGCCGGTCCTCCGGACCGGACCGGCGAGCCGCAGGCGAGGGAAGGGGATCGTCTTCAAGATGTGGCGCGCTTTTCCCCCCCCCTTGCGGGGAGGGGAGGGGTGGGGGTCGGAATGTCAGAGCTCTGCCCATCGAGTGAAAAGCTCGAAGGCTGCTACAGCGCCTGACTCTCCGACTGTCTCACCCAGCCCAACCACCCCCACCCCTGTCCCTCCCCGCAAGGGGGAGGGGAAGTGCGCCCTAACCCTCACCAGCGACATCTCGAAGAAAAGTCACCATGCGCGATATTCCCTCAGGCCTCGCCGCCCATCTGGCGGACGGGGTCACGACTCTTTGCCATTGCTGGAAGCTCATCCGGCGCGACGGCGTGACCTTCGGCTTCACCGACCATGACCGCGACCTCGCCTTCGGCGGCGTCGCCTTTGCGGCGCGATCGGGGCTGGAGGCCGCCGAGGCCACCGCGGAGCTCGGCTTCGCGGTCGGCGGCGGCGAGGTGGCCGGGGCGCTGGTGTCGGCGGGCCTGACCGAGGACGACATCGCGTCCGGCCTCTACGACGACGCGAGCGTGGAAACCTGGCTCGTGAACTGGAGCAACGTGGCGGAGCGGCTGCTCATCGACATCGGCTCCATCGGCGAGATCCGCCGCCAGGACGGCAGCTTCGTGGCCGAGGTGAGGGGGCTCATGCACCGCTTCGACGAGGAGCGCGGCCGCCTGTTCCGCGCCACCTGCGCGGCGGATCTGGGCGATGCGCGGTGCGGCGTGAACCTGTCGCTCTCCGCCTACAGCGACAGCGGCGCCGTCACGGGCACGGACGGCAGCCTGAGCGTCACCGCCTCCGGCATCGGCTTCAAGGACGGCTGGTGCACGGGCGGCAAGCTGACCTGGACGAGCGGCGGCAATGCGGGCCTCTCCGTCGAGATCAAGGCGCACCGGGCGATCAATGGCGCGGACGAGTTCGACCTGTGGCAGCGCGCGCCGCAGCCCATCAAGGCGGGCGATGGGTTCAAGGTCACCGCCGGATGCGACAAGACCCACGCCGTCTGCCGCGACAAGTTCAAGAACGCGGCCAACTTCCGCGGCTTTCCGCACATGCCCGGCAACGATTTCATCATCCGGATGCCGCGCCAGGGCGAGCCCGGCCTCGACGGGGGAAGCTTCTTCCGATGAACCTTCAGAACCGCATCGTCATGGCGGCGCGCTCGTGGATCGGCACGCCCTACCGCCACCAGGCTTCGCTCAAGGGCGTCGGCTGCGACTGCCTCGGCGTCCTGCGCGGCGTGTGGCGCGAGGTCATGGGCCGGGAGCCCGAATTGCCGCCGCCCTATTCGCCCGATTGGGCGGAGGCCGGAGCCGATACCCTCGTGGCGGCGGCGCGGCGCTACCTCGTGGAGATCGACCGGCGCGAGATCGCGCCGGGCGACGTGCTGCTCTTCCGCTGGCGCGACGCTCTCCCGGCCAAGCACTGCGCCGTCGCCACCTCGCCGGACGGCATGATCCACGCCCATGACGGCGCGTCCGTGGTGGAGGTGGCGCTCTGCCCATGGTGGCGGCGGCATCTCGCCCACGCCTTTCGTTTTCCGGAACCCTAGAGGGGTTCGCCTTCGCAGCCTCCGGCAAACCACTCCGCCGGTCTTCCTCAGCCGCATTTTCCCGAGGGAAAACCGGTTCCCCCTTTCCCTGGAAATGCTCCGGTCATGGCCACCATCGTTCTTCAAACCGTAGGCTCCGCCGTGGGCGGCATGATCGCCGGACCCCTGGGAGCCATGGTGGGCCGGGCCCTCGGCGGGCTCGCCGGAGCCGCCATCGACAACGCCCTGCTCGGCGGCGACAGCACCAAGTATGTGGAGGGGCCCCGGCTCAAGGAGATCGACGGGCTCACCTCCACCGAGGGAGCCGCCATCCCGCGGGTCTACGGCCGGGCGCGGGTCGGCGGCCAGCTCATCTGGGCGACGCGCCTGGAGGAGGCGGCGAACACGGCCGTGGAGCGCTCCGGCAGCCAGGGCGGCAAGGGCATGAGCGGCCCCAAGACCGTCACCACCACCTATTCCTACTTCGCCAACCTGGCGGTCGGCCTCTGCGAGGGCTCCATCGCCTTCGTCCGCCGCGTCTGGGCCGATGGGCGCGAGATCGATCTCACGGGCGTCACCATGCGGGTTCATCGCGGCTCCGAGACCCAGGACCCCGATCCGCTCATCGTGGCCAAGGAAGGCCTCGCGAACGCGCCGGCCTATCGCGGCCTCGCCTATGTGGTGTTCGAGCGCCTGCCCCTCGGGGATTTCGGCAATCGCGTTCCGCAATTCGCCTTCGAGGTGGTGCGGCCCGTGGACGGGCTCAACCGCATGATCCGCGCCGTCTGCCTCATCCCGGGGGCGAGCGAGTTCGGCTACGACACCCTGCCGGTCACGCAGGTTCTCGGCCTCGGCAAGACGGCTCCCGAGAACCGCCATCAGCTCAAGCGCAGGAGCGACGTGCAGGCGTCCCTCGACGCCTTGGAGGCCATGTGCCCGAACCTCAAGCGCGTCTCCCTGGTGGTGAGCTGGTTCGGGAACGACCTCAGGGCCGGCTCCTGCCGCATCGAGCCCCGGGTGGACGTGACCGCCAAGACCACGGACGGGGCCGTCTGGTCCGTTGCGGGACTGACCCGCGAGGGGGCCAAGCCCGTCTCCCTCGTGGACAACTCCCCCGCCTATGGCGGCACGCCCTCGGATGAATCCGTCATCCGCCTGATCAAGCATCTGAAGGACCGCGATCTGGAGGTCGTGCTCTATCCCTTCGTCATGATGGACGTGCCCTCCGGCAACGGCCTGCCCGATCCCTATGGCGGCATGGGCCAGCCGGCCTATCCCTGGCGCGGGCGCATCACCTGCCACCCTGCGCCCGGTCGGCCCGGTTCGCCGGACGCCACGAACGCAGCCGCCACGCAGGTCGATCAATGGTTCACGCAGGCATGGGGCTACCGGAACTTCATCCTTCACTATGCCGGTCTTGCCGGGAAGGCCGGCGGGGTCGATGGCTTCATCCTGGGCAGCGAACTGGTCGGCCTGACGCGGGTCCGTTCTTCGCCGGGGGTCTATCCGGCGGTGCAGAAGCTGAAAGCGCTCGCAGGGGAGGTCCGGGCTCTTGTGGGCAACGGCGCCAGGATCGTCTATGCGGCCGACTGGACGGAATACGGATCCCACGTCCTCGATGGCGGCGATGAGGTGCGCTTCCCCCTCGATCCGCTCTTCGCCTCCGACGACATCGACGCGGTCGGCATCGACTATTATCCGCCCATCTCCGATTGGCGCGACGGGCTCGCACATGCGGATCTCGACCTCGGCCGCAGCATCTACGATGTGGATTACCTGCGGGCGCGGCTCGGCGGCGGCGAGGCCTTCGACTGGCACTATCCCACGGCCGCCGCCCGCGCGGCCCAGGCGCGCAGCGCGATCACCGACGGAGCCTATGGAAAGCCCTGGATCTTCCGCGCCAAGGATCTCGTGTCCTGGTGGTCGAACCCGCATGTGGAGCGCTCCGGCGGGGTCGAGGTCAAGACGACCGCCTGGAAGCCTCAGTCCAAGCCGATCTGGCTCACCGAGATCGGCGTTCCGGCGGTGGACAAGGGGCCGAACGGACCCAACGTCTTTCCCGATCCCAAATCCTCCGAATCGGCCTACCCGCCGTTCTCCCGCGGCGTGCGAGACGATCTCGTGCAGGCCCGCGCGCTGGAGGCCATCCTCTCCCGCTTCGATCCCGCCCAGAAGGGGTTTGCGGCCGCCTACAACCCCGTGTCTCCCGCCTACGGCGGCCGCATGGTGGACCCGGGCCACATCTATGTGTGGGCCTGGGACGCAAGGCCGTTCCCGGCTTTTCCCGACTTCGACACGGTGTGGCGGGACGGGGCCAATTGGGAGACCGGCCACTGGATCACCGGCCGCATCGAAGGAGCGCCCCTCGACCGCCTCATCGCGTCCATCCTCAAGGATTTCGGCCTCGACGTTCCGGCGGCCATCCCGGTGGACGGTTTCGTGGACGGCTATGTGATCGACCGGCCCATGTCGGCCCGCGGGGCGCTGGAGCCCCTGATGCGCCTGTTCGGCGTCGATGCGGTCGCCAGCGGCGGCAGGATCGCCTGGCGCGGCCGCGGCGGCCGGGCCGTCGCGGCGCTCGCCAAGGAGGACCTGGTGATGGCGGAGGGCGAGCCCTCGCTCCGGCTCACCCGCTCCCAGGAGACCGAGCTGCCGCAGCAGGTGGAGATCGGCTTCACGGAAGGCGAGGTGGATTATCGCCGCGCCGCCGCGGCCTCGCGCCGCCTGTCCGGCTCCAGCCGCCGGGAGGCGCGGGCGGATTCCGCCGTCATCACCCGCCGGGCGGAGGCGCAGCGCCTTGCGGATGCCTGGCTGCAGGACCTGTGGGCCGCGCGGGAGAGCGCCGAGTTCGAGCTCTCGCCGCGGCGGATCGACCTCGAACCCGGGGACATGATCTCCCTTCCCACCGATGCGGGGCCGAAGCTGCACAGGATCCTGCGCATCGCCGACGGCCCCACGCGCAAGATGTCCGTGCGGGCCGTGGAGCCAGCGGTCTTCGAGAGGCCCGGCGCTTCGATGCCGAGGCCGAAGCGCCGCCCGCCGCCCGTGCCGGGAAAGCCTCAGGCCGTCATCCTCGATCTGCCGGTGAGCGCGGGCAATCCCACATCGCTGCAATACATCGCCGTGGCCGCGGATCCCTGGCCGGGGGCGGTCACCGTCTGGCGGTCGGGAAACGGCGCGAGCTTCGCCCCGCACCGGATCCTCGATCTGCCGGCGGTGATCGGGCTGACCAAGACCGCGCTCCTGCCGGGGCCGCTCTGGCGCTGGGATCGCAAGGCCGTCCTCGACGTGGAAATCTCCACGGGAGCATGGAGCTCCATCATCGACGAGGCTGCGCTCGCGGGCGGCAATCTCTTCGCCGTCAGGGGACAGGACGGCCGCTGGGAGATCCTTTCGGCGGCAGGGGCCGAGCTGATCGGAGAGCGCACCTACCGCCTGTCCCGGTTCCTGCGCGGGCTTGCCGGCAGCGAGCCGGAGGCCGCCCGCACGGTGCCGGCCGGCGCTTCCATCGTTCGCCTGGACGAGGCCGTCGCTCCCCTGACCGGCAGCCTGCAGGATCTCGGGCAGACCTGGCGCTACAGGATCGGCCCCACGGGCCGGGACCATGCGGATCCTTCCGTGGCGGAGATCGTCGCAACGGTGGGGCGGGAGGCCCTCAAGCCCCTGAGCCCGGTCCATGTGACGGCGCGCCGGGAGGCGGGCGGAATCCGCATCCGGTGGATGCGCCGCACCCGCGTCGGCGGAGACGGATGGGACGCCGCCGACGTGCCCCTGGGCGAGGAGGCGGAGCGCTACGAAGTCGAGATTCTCGGCAACGGGGCGGTCATGCGCTCCCTTGCGGTTTCGGACCCTGCGGTCTTTTACGCGGCCGCGCAGGAAATGGCCGATTTCGGCGCGCCCCAGACGATGCTCGACCTTCGCATCGCCCAGGTGAGCGCCGTCGCCGGGCGCGGCTTCGCGCGGATCGTCACGGTTCCCGTTCTCTAGACCGGCCCCGTCTCCAAACCCTTTCCGACCAACAGAACGATGCGGCGTTTGCGCCGCCGTGACTCAACAGGCTTCCTCGATGTCATCCACGCCTCATCTGGCCCTGCCGCTGCTCGCCGCCGCGCAGGCGCAAAAGCATGTCACCCACAACGAAGCCCTGGCGTCTCTCGATGCGCTCGTTCATCTGGCCGTGAAGGAGCGCGATCGAACCCTTGCGCCGGCGTCGCCCGCCGAGGGCGACCGCTACCTCGTCGGCGCGGGCGCGACGGGCGCTTTCGCCGGCCACGAGGACGAAGTGGCCCTGTTCGATCTCGGCCTCTGGCGGTTCTTCGCGCCGCGCCCCGGCTGGCGGGCCTATGTGGAGGCCGAGGACAGGATCGTCGTCTTCGACGGCGCGCAATGGCATGAGCTCGATCACTACATCAAAGGCTTCGACCATCTCGAGAAGCTGGGAATCGGCGCCGCCGCCGACAGCGTGAACCGGCTCTCGGCGAAGCTGAATGCGGCCCTGTTCACGGCCCTGGAGGCCGCCGAAGGGGGAACCGGGGATCTGCGCTTCGTTCTCAACAAGGGCCAGTCCGCCAACGTGCTCTCCCAGCTCTACCAGCGCGGCTTCATCGGGCGGGCGGAAACGGGACTGATCGGCGGCGACGATTTCGCCATTCGCGTCTCGGCGGACGGGAACCAGTGGCGCGATGCGCTCCTCATCGACAGCCAGTCGGGCATCGTCTCCTTTCCGAGCGGGCTGTCGGCTGCGCCCGGGGGCAATCTGCTCATCAACTCCGCTTTCCGCGTAAACCAGCGCGGGTTCGCCGGCGGCAATCTGGCCGCCGGAAGCTACGGCTTCGACCGCTGGAAGGCCGCGCCGAGCGGATGCTCGCTCAGCATGGCGGCGGATGGGACGATGACGCTCACCGGTTCCGTCGATCAGGTGGTTCATGCAGCCCAGGCCGCGGCCTCGATGGGCCTGAGCAACCTTGCCGGGGCGACGCTCACCCTCTCCGTCCAGGATCCCTCCTCGCCCCTGTCGGTGACGATCGGCGCGAAATCGGCCACCATGCCGGCCGGGGCGGGAACCCGCTCCGCGACGATCGCCCTGGATCCTTCCGAGACCGGCAACATCCTCGTGCGGCTTCAGTCGGCGAGCGCCTGCTCCTTCAGGCGCGTGAAGCTGGAGGTGGGGTCCTCCGCCACGCCCTGGGCGGGCGATCCGATCGAAATCGAAGAATTCCGCTGCCGCCGCTATTACCAGAGGCTTGCCCTGAGCGGCGGAACGCCCGCCATTCTGGGCGTCCTGGGACAGCGGGTCGGGGCCAACGCCATTCACATCCCCTACACCCTTCCCGTGCCCATGCAGGCTGCTCCGACCATCGCAACGAACGGGTTCGCCTGGACCGGCGCCTCGCCCGTGGGCAATACGGTCGGCTTCTACGACAATGCGGGCGCGGCCTGGGTCACCCTGACGGGAGCCCTCGCGGTCACCACCGCCGCCCCTTCCAGCGCGTCCGCCGTGATCCTGAGGTTCCAGGCCGGCACGTCGTTCAGCGGCGCGGCGGGGGCCGTGGGTCATCTCTATTCCGGAAGTTCCAGCTTCATCGTTCTCCAGGCGGAGCTGTGAGGTGTCGGCGAACTCCCCCACGCCCTCGTTCGAGCGCTCCCTCGCCCTCGTGCTGCTGCACGAGGGCGGCTTCGTTCACCATTCCCGCGACCCCGGCGGCGCCACCCGGTTCGGGATCACCTGCGGGACCCTGTCGCGGGCCAGGGGACGCCCGGCGTCCGTGGAGGATGTGCGCCATCTGACGAGGGCCGAGGCCGCCGCCATCTACCGGCGCTTCTACTGGGACGCGGTGCGCGCCGACGAGCTGCCGCAGGGGCTGGGCCTCGCCGTGTTCGACCTCGCGGTCAATTCCGGTCCCGCCCGCGCCGTGCGGATGCTCCAGGGCGTGCTCGGGGTCGAGCCGGACGGGCTCGTCGGCCCCCTGACCCTGACCGCCGCCCGCGGGGCCGATCCCGCCGAGACCATCCGCCGCCTGACGCGGGCCCGGCTCGGCTTTCTCGCCCGCCTGTCCACCTGGCCCGTCTTCGGACGGGGCTGGCGCAGGCGGGTTCTCGCCGTCGAGCAGGAGGCCCTCCGGCTCGCCGCCTCATCATCGCCTCAAGGAACCACCGACATGATCGACACCAAGACCATTCTCGCCAGCCGCACGATCTGGGCCAACCTGATCGGGCTGGCGGCCCTTGCCTTGAGCCTCCTCGGCTTCGACGCCTCGGCCCTGAATACGGGGGCCTTCCAGGAGGCCGCCGTCCAGCTGGTGGCGGCCGCAAGCTTCGTCGCCTCGACGGTGTTCCGCATCCTGGCCACGAAGCAGATCCTGAACTAGAACGGTATTCAGGCCTCGTTCAGAGCAGCAAGGACAAGGTTCTCCCATGCGTCTGGTTTACCTGGTCACGGCTCTGTGGGGATTGACGGGGAGCGCCCATGCGCAAAGCGCGGCGGCCGCTCTCCAGAACTGCCTGCCGCCCCGCGAGATGCAGGAGGCGGTGGCCTCCAAGGGCGTCGTCGCCCCGGCCTCGGCCGTTATCACGGCCCGCCGCCAGGTTCCCAACGCCGACGTGGTGCGGGCCAATCTCTGCCGCAGCAGCGATACCCTGGTTTATGTCATCATGGCCTTGCAAAAGGACGGCCGCGTCGTGCAAGTGATGATCGACGGGTCCTCCGGACGCGTGAAATCGGTTCATTAAGGAAAGCCAGGAACGTGCGCCTTCTCGTTGTCGAGGACGACAAAATCCTCAATAAGCAGATCGTGACCGCCCTCGAACAGGCGGGCTACGCGGTCGACGCCGCGTTCGACGGCGAGGAGGGGCAGTTCCTGGGGGATACGGAACCCTACGACGCCATCATCCTCGATCTCGGCCTGCCCAAGGTGGACGGCGTGTCCGTCCTGACCGCCTGGCGGCGCGACGGCCGCAAGACCCCCGTCATCATCCTCACGGCCCGCGACCGCTGGAGCGACAAGGTGCAGGGCTTCGACGCCGGGGCCGACGACTACGTGACCAAGCCCTTCCACGTGGAGGAGCTTCTCGCCCGGGTGCGCGCCCTGCTGCGCCGCGCCACCGGCCACGCCACCAGCGAGATCGCCTGCGGTCCGGTCAAGCTCGACACCCGCTCCGGCCGCGTCGCCGTGGACGGCAATCCGGTGAAGCTGACCTCCCACGAATACAGGCTCCTGTCCTACCTCATGCACCACATGGGCCGCATCGTCTCCCGGGGCGAGCTGACGGAGCATCTCTACGATCAGGACTTCGACCGCGACTCCAACACCATCGAGGTCTTCATCGGCAGGCTGCGCAAGAAGCTCGGCGTGGACATCATCCAGACCGTGCGCGGGCTGGGTTATCTCCTCGACGCCAGCCAGACGAAGACGTGATCGATCTCCACCCGATCCTCAACCGGTTCGCGGGACGGCCCATCGCCGTCCGGCTCGCAGTCTCCGCGGTCTTCTGGAGCTTCGTGATCCTGCTCATCGCAGGGCTGATCCTGTCGACCCTCTACCGGGACAACACGGAGCGGGCCTTCGACCAGCGCCTGCTGGTCTACGCCAACACCCTGGCGTCCAACCTGGTGGCGCCGGGCGACCCGGACCGGGACCTGGGGCCCATCGGCGATCCCCGGTTCGAGCTGCCCCTGTCCGGCTGGTACTGGCAGGTGGCCCGGCCCAATGCCGTGCCGGGGGAGATCCGGTCCTCGAAATCCCTGTTCGGCGGGCAGCTTCCGAGCCTTGCCATGGCCCATGACGAGCGGTTCGGCCAGATCCGCCGCGGCTACGACAAGGCTCCCGACGACCGCAACCTCCGGCTCATCGAGCGGGACATCGATCTCGGGGAGGACGGGCGCTACATCATCCGCGTGGCGGGTCCCTCGGACGAGATCGACGCGGGCGTGCGCGACTTCATCTTCGCGCTCACCGTCACCTTCGCGCTTCTCGGCCTGGCGCTCGGCTTCACCACGCTCCTGCAGATCCGCTTCGGCCTTCGGCCCCTGTCGAACCTTCGCAGCGCCCTGGGCACGATCCGCCGTGGGGAAGCGGAGCGAATCGCGGGGGAATTCCCCCGGGACATCTCGCCCCTCGCCGGCGAACTGAACCTGCTCCTCGACACCAACCGGGAGATCCTGGAGCGGGCCCGCACCCAGGTGGGCAACCTGGCCCATGCCCTCAAGACGCCGCTCAGCATCATCGTGAACGAGGCCGAGAGCGCCCCGGACGAGGTTGCCGCCCGCATCCGCGAGCAGGCGACCCTGATGCGGGACCAGGTGAACTACTATCTCGACCGGGCCCGCGCGGCGGCGCTCGCCGGAACCCTGGGCGCCCTGACGGAGGTGGAGCCCGTGATCGCCGGTCTCGCCCGCACCTTCGCCAAGATCTACCGCGACAAGAACCCGGAGATCGAGCTGGCGATCCCCCCGGACCTGCGCTTCCGGGGCGAGAGGCAGGACCTGGAGGAGATGGCCGGCAATCTCATCGACAACGCGGCCAAGTGGGCGTCGCGCAAGGTCGTGCTGGCAGTCGAGGTGATCCGCGACGATGCGGAGCGGCCGCGCTTCCGCCTGCTCATCGACGACGACGGCCCGGGCCTGCCGGAAGCCGCCAGGGCCGAGATGCTCAAGCGCGGCCGCCGCCTCGACGAGACGAAGCCGGGTTCGGGCCTGGGGCTGTCCATCGTCAGCGATCTCGCGGCCCTTTATCGCGGCTCCCTCAACCTCGAAGCCTCGCCCATGGGAGGCCTGCGGGCCGTCCTCGAACTGCCGGGGGACCGGGCCGACACTATGTAATTTTACGCGTGACACCGTGCCACCATCGTGCTTGACGGGAAGTCGCGGTAATTAGGATTTTATGGTGATCTGGATCATCCTCCTGGCAATGACGGCGCTCGCCGTGATGGCGGTCCTATGGCCGCTGTCGCGCCATTACGCCGTCGCCCGGCAGGCGGATCCCGATACGCAATTCTATCGCGAGCAGATCGCCGAGATCGAGCGCGACCGGGAGCGCGGCGTGCTCCTGCCCGGCGAGGCCGAAGCCGCCAAGGCGGAAGCCGGCCGGCGACTGCTGCGCGCCGCCGGCCCCCAGGGCAGGGACTCCGCCGCCCTGGGAGAGCCGGCCCTGCGCCGCCGCCGCGCCGTGTCGGCCCTGGCGCTCTCCGCCATTCCCATCCTGGCGCTTGCCGTCTACGGCGCCTATGGCTCGCCCCATCTTCTCGCCCGTCCGCCGGGTCCCCAGATCCAGGAGCAGGCGGACAGGCTCGACCTCATGAAGGCCGTCGCCCAGATCGAAACCCATCTGGCGCAGAACCCGCAGGACGGACGAGGCTGGGAGGTGGTCGCTCCGGTCTATCTGCGCATGGGGCGCATGGACGATGCGGCCAAGGCCTACGAGGCGGCCCTGCGTTATCTCGGCCCCGACGCGAACCGTCTGGCCAATTACGGCGAGACCCTCGTGATCGCCAAGGACGGGCTCGTCTCGGCTCAGGCTCAGGCCGCCTTCGAGCAGGCCCTCAAGCTCGATCGGGCATCGCCCAAGGCACGCTTCTATCTCGCCCGCGCCGCCGAGCAGGACGGCCAGATCGAGAAGGCCAAAGGGGCCTATGCGGATCTTCTGGCCACCTCGCCCGCCGATGCGCCCTGGGCTTCCGCCGTCAGGCAGCAGCTGACCCGCCTCGGCGCGTCGGAGGCTGTTGCGGGGCAGGGCGGCGAGCCCCAGATAGGAGCCGGGGATATCGCCCGCATGGTGTCGGGCCTCGCCGGCCGCCTGGAAGCCCAGGGCGGAACCGCAGAGGAATGGGCGCGCCTGATGCGCTCCTACGTGGTCCTGGGGCAGCGCGACAAGGCCCTCGCGGCAGCCCAGCGCGCCCGGCAGGCCCTGGCGCAGGACGACAGCGCCGTTAAGGCCATCGATACGATGGCCCGTGACCTGAAACTGACCGACGCCGAGCAATGACCAGAAAACAACGCCGACTGACCCTGATCGGTGCCGCAGGATGCGTCCTGGCGGTTGCGCTCGGTCTTGTCCTCTACGCCATGAACGACACCATCGTGTTCTTCAATTCGCCCGCCGACATCCAGGCGAAGAACGTGCAGCCCGGCACCCGCTTCCGGCTCGGCGGCCTCGTGAAGGAGGGAACGGTCCGGCGGGAGGGCGATCAGCAGGTGACCTTCGTGGTCATGGACGCCCAGGAGTCGATTCAGGTCAGCTACAGGGGATTGCTGCCGGACCTGTTCCGCGAGGGGCAGGGAATCGTGGCCGAGGGCGTGCTCGAAAGCCCGAGCGTCTTCCGGGCCGACACGGTGCTGGCCAAGCACGACGAGAACTACATGCCGCGCGAAGTGGCGGATACCCTGAAGCGCCAGGGACATTGGCAGGGCGAGGCGAACGCTTCGCCCCCGACGCAGTAGCAAGGGAGCACCCTCGTGTTGGTCGAGGCCGGACATTTTGCACTCGCCCTGGCGCTCGGGTTGTCCCTGATCCAGTGCATCGTGCCCCTCTGGGGCGCGCGGGCGAACGATCCCGTGCTGATGGCGGTGGGACCCGTGACCGCCGTGGCGGTGCTGATCTGCATCGCCTTCGCGTTCCTGGGCCTCACAGTGGCCTATGTGACCTCGGACTTCTCGGTGCTGAACGTGGTCGAGAACTCGCACTCGACCAAGCCGCTGATCTACAAGATCTCCGGCGTCTGGGGGAACCACGAGGGCTCCATGCTCCTCTGGGTGCTGATCCTGGCCCTGTTCGGCTCGGTGGTGGCCCTGTCGAAGAACAGCATTCCCGCGCGGCTGCAGGCCAATACGCTTGCCGTTCAGGCCGCCATCACCATCGCTTTCCTCCTCTTCGTCCTCATGACGTCGAACCCCTTCACCCGGGTCGTTCCCGCCCCCGTGGAGGGACAGGATCTCAATCCCCTTCTCCAGGATCCCGGCCTCGCCATCCATCCGCCGCTTCTCTACATCGGCTATGTGGGCTTCTCGATCTCCTTCGCCTTCGCCTGCGCGGCCCTGATCGACGGGCGCATCGACGCGGTGTGGGCCCGGATCGTCCGCCCCTGGACCCTGGGCGCCTGGGCCTTCCTGACGCTCGGCATCGCCATGGGCTCCTACTGGGCCTATTACGAACTCGGCTGGGGCGGGTGGTGGTTCTGGGACCCGGTGGAGAACGCCTCCCTCATGCCGTGGCTGGCCGGCACGGCCCTGCTCCATTCCACCGTGGTGATGGAAAAGCGCGACGCCCTGAAGGTGTGGACGATCCTGCTGGCGATCCTGACCTTCTCCCTGTCCCTGCTCGGAACCTTCCTGGTCCGCTCGGGCGTGCTGACCTCGGTTCATTCCTTCGCGGTCGATCCGGAGCGCGGCACCTTCATCCTCGGCATTCTCTTCATCTTCATCGGCGGGTCGCTGGCGCTGTTCGCCTGGCGCGCGCCGCTCCTCAAGCAGGGCGGCCTGTTCGCGCCCGTGTCCCGCGAGGGGGCGCTCGTCCTCAACAACCTGTTCCTGGCCACCGCCTGCGCGACCGTGTTCATCGGCACGCTCTATCCCATGGCCCTGGAGGCGCTCACGGGTGAGAAGATTTCCGTCGGCGCGCCCTTCTTCAACTTCACCTTCCTGCCCCTGATCGTTCCGCTCCTGCTGCTCCTGCCGCTGGGGCAAACGCTCGCCTGGAAGCGGGGCAACTTCCTCGGCTCGGCGCAGCGGCTCTATGCGGCCTTCGGTCTCGCTCTTCTGGCGGCCCTCGCGATGCTGGCCTTCGAGCATGGCGGACCGGTCGCGGCTCCCCTCGGCATCGGGCTGGGCCTCTTCCTGGTCCTGGGCTCCCTCAACGAGATTGCGACCCGCTCCTGGACCAGGGGCAGTTCTCTTTCCGCCGCATGGCGCAGGGCCTCCGGTCTGCCGCGCTCCACCTGGGGCACGGTGACGGCCCATGCCGGGGTGGGCCTCACGGTGATCGGCGTCGCCGCCACCGCCTGGGGCGTCGAAGCGCTCGGGACCCTCAAGCCCGGCCAGAGCCTCAGGGCAGGGGCCTATGAGGCAAGGCTCGAGCGCATCGTCCCGCGCATCGAGGCCAATTACCGGGAGGACGTGGCCATCCTGACGATCTCCCGGGGCGGCCGGGAGCTTGGCGCCGTGGAGACCATGAAGCGCCTCTACGTCACCCGCGGGATGCCCACCACGGAGGCGGGGATCATGACCGTCGGCCTCGGCCAGGTTTACGCCAGCCTCGGGGAGGTGCAGCCGGACGGCTCGATGGGCGTGCGCCTCTACCACAAGCCTCTGGTTCTGCTGATCTGGCTGGGGTCCGTCGTGATGGCGGCGGGCGGAGCCCTCTCCCTGACGGACAGGCGCCTGCGCATCGGCGCTCCGGCGCGGGCGAAGCCCGGGCCGGCCGCAGCGGTTCCGGCGGAGTAGGAGATGCGCTTCGCTCTCGCCCTCATGGCGGCTCTCCTGTTCGGCGGCGCGGCTCTCGCGGTGCAGCCGGACGAGGTGCTGAAGGATCCTGCCCTGGAACAACGCGCCCGCGGGATTTCGTCGGGCCTGCGCTGCCTCGTGTGCCAGAACCAGTCCATCGACGATTCCGACGCGCAGCTCGCCAAGGATCTGAGGCTGCTCGTGCGCGAGCGCCTCGTGGCCGGGGATTCGGACCAGGCGGTGAGGGACTACCTCGTCGAGCGCTACGGCGAGTTCGTTCTGCTGAAGCCCACCTTCAAGGCCCATAACCTGCTGCTCTGGCTCACGCCCGTTCTCGTTCTCGCGCTCGGCGCGTCCGGGGTCTATGCCGCCGTGAGACGGCGTCCGCCTCCCTCGTCCGCCCTCGACGACGACGAGCGCAAGGCGCTGGACGCGGTGCTCGATCGCGACGCGAGCGCGTAATTCCTCCCGCATCGTTCAGGGCGCG
>DATHAU010000271.1:0-4524 GCA_035296545.1 Microvirga sp. | reverse complement strand
GGGAGAACCCCCCGATCAGCAACCTGAGCCACCTCTCCGATCACGAGAGGCGCGACATCGGCCTGCCCGAGCAGGCGCGCCACATGGATTGGCGTGCCCTGAAAGGCAACGGCTGGTATTAGCGCCGGGGCGCTCAGGAGGTCAGGCGGCTGGGCTTGAGCTCCCCGCTCTGCTCCAGAAGCGAATGCCCGGTGGCCGCGATATGCGCCTCGATGCGCTTGAGGTCGCGGACGATGTCGAGCTGAAGGGCGCTGGTATCGCCCGCAGCCCTGCCCGACCGGAGCTGGTCGAGGTGCTTCTTGGTGATGGCGCGCTCCAGGTCGCGGAAGCGCTCCTTCTCGGACACGAGCCTGCGGGCCGAGCCGATGTCCTGGAACATGAGAACGGAGGCCGCAAGCTGAAGGTGCTCCAGCAGCTTGGCGTGCATGTTAGTGATATCTTCCAGGCTGTCCTTGGGCAGGCGCAGGTGGTTCCTGATGCGCTTGGCAGCAAGCTCCATCAGGTTCTTGTCGATGATGTCGCCCACATGCTCCAGATTGATCGCGAAGGCCAGGATGTCCGAGAGGCGCTTCGCCTCCGCCTCGCTCAGGGCCTCGTGGTTGATGGAGCTCAGGTAGCGCCGGATCGCGCTGTAGAGGCGGTCCACCACGTCGTCCGTGCGGCTCACCGCGTCGACCCGGCTGATGTCGTCCTCGCGGAAGAGATCCTGGGAGCTGCGCAGCATGGTCTCCACCGTGTCGGCCATGCGCAGCACCTCCCGGGCGGCGTTCGACAGGGCCACCGAGGGCGTGTCGAGGGCATCCTTGTCGAGATATTGCGGCATTCCGGGATCGGAGGCGCGAAGCTTTTCAGGAAAGACCTTGAGCAGGAGCCGGGCGATCCAGGGCAGCGGCAGGATGAAGATCGCCGCCAGCAGGATGTTGAACAGGGTGTGGAAGTTCGCCGCCATCCGGGCCGCGTCCGCGTCGAGCCTCGACATGGACGCCAGGATCGGGTCGATGAACGGGAGCGCCAGGGCGCAGCCGACGACCCGCATGGCGAAGTTGCCGAACGGCACGCGCAGCTTGTCAGGATCGCCCCCGGTCCCCTCCAGCACGGGATTGAGGGCGCTGCCGAGGTTGGCGCCCAGCACCATGGCCAGTGCGCTGTGGGCGTCGATCACCCCGGCTCCCGCGAGCGACATGATGAACAGCATGGCGGCGACGCTGGAATGGGCGATCCACGCGAGGGCGGCGGCGAGCAGCACGAGGATCAGCGGATCGGGGGCGATCGCGGCCAGCAGGCTCTTGAGAACCTGGGACGATTCGATGGGATGGATGGTCTCGCTCAGGAGGTGCAGCGACAGCAGCATCAGGCCGAGCCCGATGGTGACGCGCCCGAGATCCTTGACGCGGCTCGAGGCCCCGCGCCGGTAGGCGATGAAGCCGGCGAAGATCAGCACGGGAAAGATCAGGGTGATGTCGAAGGACAGCACCTGGACGATGAGGGTCGTGCCCACATTGGCCCCGAGCATCACGGCAAGCGCCGGAATCATGTCCACCGCGCCGCCGGCCGTGAAGGAGGCCACCATGAGGGCGGTGGCGGTGCTGCTCTGCAGAACCGTGGTCACGCCGACCCCGGCCAGAAAGGCCCGCAGGCGCGTTTTCAGCCCGATCCCCAGGATCCAGCGCAGATCGCTGCCGAAGGCCCGCTGAACCCCGCTGTTGACCATGTTGATCCCCCACAGGAGCAGGGCAATCTCACCGAGCAGGTGGATCAGGACGGAGGTCGCGGACATTCATTCCTCGGCGTTACGGGCGAGACCCAATCCTCCTGATTATAGCCGTTGCGGCGGCCCGGCAATCAGGTTGCCGGCTAATCATGCCAGGAAGCGGCCGAAACTGCACCGGAATCCGCAGCTTTCGGCCCTTTTGATCCCTCCGGATAACGCTTCGGCGGCTTTTGCGGCCGGATGGCTCCAAGTCCGCTCGAACGCGGTTCGGGCGCGCAGGCAAGATCTCACGGGACGAAACGCCGCCATGCATGGCCGATGGGAGCGGCTTCCATAGAAGCGGCGTAAACCTCTCCTAGCGTCATGGACATCGTGCCGCAGACTTCACACAGGTTAATTCGCCATCGACAGGCGTGCCTATGTGACTACTCCTTACGCATGTTTTGTTCTCCATAAGGTCCTCTGCTCTTTTCTGGCGAAGGGATAGAGGATGGAGTTGTTGAAGATGAGCCAGGATCGAGCAACAACATCAGTGGTCGGCACATACCGTCCCACCTCGAGGCCAGAGAGGACGCGCCATATGGGTTTGGACGACCCTTTTCCTATCGAGAAATGCTCCGGACGTGTGCGTGGAGCCATCCTCGCCGAATTTCAGGGCCGTTGCCCGACGATTCGCGAGGTGGCCAGCATTTCCGATGCCCAGTGGCTGACGGTGCCGAATATCGGCCCGACGACGCTGGAAGAGTTGCGTAGCATGACGCTCCATCCATCGAACGGGGAGGACAACCAGGTCATCGTCGGAATGGAGGACGGCGAGCTGCTTTCGCGCCTCGACCGCCTGAAGCGGGACTTCGACTACATCGTCGACGAAATCCGATCGAGGATCTCCCCAGGCTCCTATAAGCGGCGTCTACGCAGGCCTCCCCGGGAGAAAGAGAACCAATGAGAGGCGGCCGGACCGCCTCTCATTGGGACGCCGTCCCTGATCGGATAGCTTCCGCTTGTGGCGTGAACAGCATGGCGGACCGGCAGGCCCAGGGCTTGCCGGAGCGCGTCGTGCGCCTTGAAGCCGCCGCCCCTCGCGCGTCGGGAAAGCCCCTCAGATCGAGAACGACAGGACGGCCCGCGTTCCGGCGTAATCGCGGTCGAATTCGATGGCCGATTCGAGGTTCGACGCCATGGCCCTGACGATCTTGGTGCCGAGGCCGCTCCCCTGGGCGGGGCCGGTTCCCTTCCAGCCCACGCCGTCGTCCTCCACCACCAGGGACACGCTGTCTCCCGATGCGGAGAGGGCGACCCGGATATGGCCGGTCGCGCCCTGGGGATAGGCGTATTTGAAGGCGTTCGTCACGAGTTCGGTGACGATCACGCCCACGGAAACCGCCTTGTCCGTGCCGATCTGAACAGCTTGCGCGCTCAGCGTGATGGTGTGCTCCCGCCCGGCGGCGCGCATGGCGCCCTCCAGCTCCTCGATGAGGCCCTGGAGATAGGTGTCCATCTCCACGAAGCGGACGTCGTTGGAGGTGTAGAGGCGGCGGTGGATCTGGGCGATGGCGGCGATCCGCCCCTGGGTCTCGGTCAATGCGTCCTGGGCCGCCGCGTCGGAGTCCATGGCCCGCTGCTGCATGGCCACGAGGGACGCCACCAGCTGCAGGCTGTTGGCCACCCGATGGTTGACCTCGCGCAGGAGCATCTCGGCGCGCTCCCGCGCCACGCGGATCTCGCGCTCGGCGGCTTCCTTCTCCCGCCGCAGCCTTGCGGCCGCAAGGGCCTGCTCGGCCGCCGTGTGGAGCAGATCGAGGAAAACCCCGCCCACATCCTTGATCACGTAATCCGCCGCGCCTGCCTTGAGGGCCGCCACGGCGATGCGACCCTCGTCGGCCCCGGTGACGTAGATCACGGGAGGAGGCTCCGGCAGGCCCTGGATCAGCGCGAGAACCTCCAGGCCCTCCTTGCCGGGCATGAAGTGATCCAGCGCCACCACGTCGAAACCCTCCGAATTGAGATGCTTCAATCCCTCGTCGCCGCTCAGGGCGTGCGTCACCTGGAAGCCCTGGCGCGAGAGCGTGCGCTCGACCAGACGGCCGAGGCCGGGATCGTCGTCGATATAGAGAAGCCGGATGGCCGGGGTGTCGGACACGCCTTCGCTCACAGGGTTTCCGGGACCTGGATCACCGACAGGAAGAGCCCCAGCTGTCGGATGGCCTGCGAGAAGGATTCGTACTCCACGGGCTTCGTGATGTAGACGTTGGCGCCCATGTCGTAGCAGCGCTGAACCTCGCGCTGATCGTCCGTGGTGGTGAGCACCACCACCGGAGCGCGCCTGAGCTTTTCGTCGCTTTTCAGCTTCGCCAGAACGTCCAGGCCGTGCATGTCGGGCAGGTTCAGGTCCAGGAGCACGAGGAACGGTCCGGCATTGCGCACCTCATGGCTGAACAGGTGCTCCAGCGCTCCCGTGCCGCTCGCGAAGGTGCGGATCTCGTTGTAGACGCCGGCCCGGCGGATGTTCTTCTCGATCAGGCGCGCATGTCCCTCGTCGTCCTCCACCATGATGATGGTCACCGGCTGCTGGTGGGGCATCAAGCGGCCTCCGAATTCATTCCGATGGATTTAGGCAGGGTCAGCGTGAAGGAAGTGCCTTCACCGAATTTTGACGAGACCGCGATCGTTCCGCCGAGCCTTCGCACGAGGGCGCGCACATGCGCAAGCCCGATGCCCTCGCCGGGCTGGTCCTGCACCCCGGACCGGCGGAACAGATCGAAGATGCGCTCGAAATCCTTCGCCTCGATCCCCCGCCCGTTGTCCTCCACCTC
>DATHAU010000270.1:0-5344 GCA_035296545.1 Microvirga sp. | reverse complement strand
CCGGCATAGGGCCGTAGGGCGTAACCGCTGATGCATTCAATCCGATAGCGTCGGCGGGTATGGATTCCGGGCTCTGCCTGCGGCAGCCCCTGAACGACGGTGCAAGCCATGGAAGGTAGGGCTCACGCATCCCGCCCGTTGAACGGCGTGATCTTGAGATCCGACAACTCGACGCCTTCGAGGCAGCGCACGTTGATGGCCGCCGTGGCCTCGCCGGTCGGCTTCCTGCCCTCCCCGAAGGTGGCGACGCCGCAGGTGGCGCAGAAGCGGTGTTGAATCCTGTGGGAGTTGAACGTGTAGGTGGAGAGGTTCTCCTCGCCCTGGAGCACGTTCAGGGCTCCCTGGGGCGCGAAGGCCAGCAGATGTCCCTTGCGCCGGCAGATGGAGCAGTTGCACTCGATGACCGGTTCGAGATCGATCTCGACCTCGAACGCCACCGCGCCGCAATGGCACGAACCCTTGTGCAACGTCATCCTCAAGCCCCTGCTTCAGGCTCCCAGAGCCATGATGGCGGTTACAATCAGGCCTGCGCCGAGGACGGCGGCAAACCTGTCGCCCATGGTCAGCGGCTCGGCCCTGCCCTGCGCGGCCATCCGGCCGATGACGAGGTCCAGCACCAGCGACACGGCGATGGGCCAGATGACCGGCGGCAGGGCGGCGTGCTGCCACTCGGGCCGCCGCATCGCCGCGAGCCCGATGAGGATGCCGGAAACCAGCACCGCGACGATGTACACAAGCCTGCTGCGGGGCAAGGTCATGGTCCTAAGCCTGGCTCGCGGCCTTGCCGCCGAGCGCCGCCTGGGCTGCGGCGAGGCGGGCGATCGGCACCCGGTAGGGGGAGCAGGACACGTAGTCGAGCCCGGCCTCCTGGCAGAAGTGGATCGAGGCGGGATCGCCCCCGTGCTCGCCGCAGATCCCGAGCTTGATGCCGTTGCGGGTGCGCTTGCCGCGCTCCGCCGCGATCCTGATGAGTTCGCCCACGCCCTCCTGGTCGATGGTGACGAAGGGATCGGCGGGCAGGATGCCCTTCTGGGTGTAGGTGCCGAGGAAGGAGGCCGCGTCGTCCCGGGAGATGCCGAGCGCCGTCTGGGTCAGGTCGTTGGTGCCGAAGGAGAAGAACTCCGCGGCCTCCGCGATCTCGCCCGCGCGCAGCGCCGCCCGGGGCAGCTCGATCATGGTGCCGACCTGGTACTCCACCGTGACGCCGGTTTCCCCCTGCACCGCCTCCGCCATGGCGACGATGCGCGCCTTGACCAGATCCAGCTCCGCCTTGGTCATGACCAGCGGCACCATCACCTCCGGCACCACGGGCTCGCCGGTCTGGCGCCCGGCCTCCACCGCCGCCTCGAAGATGGCCCGCGCCTGCATCTCGGCGATCTCCGGATAGGCCACCGCCAGGCGGCAGCCGCGGAAGCCCAGCATGGGGTTGAACTCGTGCAGCTCCACCGCGCGGCGCTTCAGCTTCTCGACCGGCGCGTTCATGGCCTTGGCCACCTCCTGCATCTCCTCCTCGGAATGGGGCAGGAACTCGTGCAGGGGCGGATCGAGCAGGCGGATCGTCACCGGCAGCCCGCTCATGATGGTGAACAGCTCGATGAAGTCCTTGCGCTGCATGGGCAGCAGCTTGAGGAGCGCCGCGCGGCGGCCCGCCTCGTCGTCGGACAGGATCATCTCCCGCACGGCCACGATGCGGTCGCCCTCGAAGAACATGTGCTCCGTGCGGCACAACCCGATGCCTTCCGCGCCGAAATTGCGGGCGGTCTTGGCGTCCAGCGGCGTCTCCGCGTTGGCGCGCACCCTCATGTGCCGCACCTTGTCGGCCCAGCTCATGAGGGTGGCGAATTCGCCCGAGAGCTCCGGCTCCAGCATCTTCACCTGGCCGAGCAGCACCTGGCCGGTGGAGCCGTCCACGGTGATGACGTCGCCCTTCTTCAGGGCCTGGCCCGCCACCGTCAGGGTCTGGGCGGCGTAGTCCACCCGGATGGAGCCCGCGCCCGAGACGCAGGGCTTGCCCATGCCGCGGGCCACCACCGCCGCGTGGGAGGTCATGCCGCCGCGGGTGGTGAGGATGCCCTCCGCCGCATGCATGCCGTGGATGTCCTCAGGGCTCGTCTCGACGCGCACCAGGATGACCTTGTGGCCCGCCTTCTTGGCCGCCTCCGCATCCTCGGAATTGAACACGATCTCGCCCGACGCCGCGCCCGGAGAGGCCGGCAGCCCGGAGGCCAGGATCTTGCGCTCCGCCTTGGGGTCGATGGTGGGATGGAGCAGCTGGTCCAGCGCCGCGGGATCGACCCGGTTGACCGCCTCCTCCTCGGTGATCAGCCCCTCGGAGGCCAGCTCCACGGCGATGCGCAGGGCCGCCTTGGCGGTGCGCTTGCCGTTGCGGGTCTGGAGCATCCAGAGCTTGCCCTTCTCCACCGTGAATTCCATGTCCTGCATGTCCCGGTAGTGCTTTTCCAGGATGCCGTAGATGCGCACCAGCTCCCCATAGGCCTCGGGCATCGCCCGTTCCATGGAGGGCTTGTCGGAGCCCGACGCGATGCGGGCGGCCTCCGTGATGTCCTGGGGGGTGCGGATGCCCGCCACCACGTCTTCGCCTTGAGCGTTGATGAGGAACTCGCCGTAGAGCTCCTTCTCGCCCGTGGAGGGGTTGCGGGTGAAGGCCACGCCCGTGGCCGAGGTCTCGCCCATGTTGCCGAACACCATGGCCTGCACGTTCACCGCCGTGCCCCAGCTCGCCGGAATGGCGTGGAGTTCGCGGTACTTGATGGCCCGGTTGTTCATCCAGGAGCCGAACACCGCCCCGATGGCGCCCCAGAGCTGCTCCTGCGGCTCCTGCGGGAAGGGCTTTCCGAGCTCCTTCTCCACCAGGGCCTTGTAGCGCGGCAGGATCGCCTTCCAGTCCCCGGCGCTCATGTCCGTGTCGAGGCTGTAGCCCCGGCGGTCCTTGTACTCGTCCAGGACCTCCTCGAAATGGTGGTGCTCGATGCCCAGGACCACGTTGGAATACATGGTGATGAAGCGGCGGTAGCTGTCATAGGCGAAGCGCTCGTCCCCCGCCCCCTGGGCCAGGGCCTCGACGGTGAGGTCGTTGAGCCCGAGGTTGAGCACCGTGTCCATCATGCCGGGCATGGAGGCCCGGGCGCCGGAGCGGACGGAGACGAGAAGCGGGTTCCTGGGATCGCCGAAGGTGCGGCCCGTAAGCCGCCCCACCCTGGCCAGGGCCTCCGCGACCTGGGTCTTCAGCTCCCCGGGATAGGACTGGCCGTGGTCGTAGTAGTAGGTGCAGACCTCGGTGGTGATGGTGAAGCCCGGGGGAACCGGCAGCCCGAGATTGGACATCTCGGCCAGGTTCGCCCCCTTGCCGCCCAGCAGGTTCTTCATCCCCGCCTGGCCCTCGGCCTTGCCGTCACCGAAGGTATAGACCCACTGCGTCATCGCTCGATCCCCTGGCTCAAAAACGCCCTGCTGAAGCGCAGGTGTTGGCTTGAAGCATGCGGAGCCAAAACGCAACCTGAACAGCCAAGGTTCCCGGATCGGAATGGGTACGGACAAAGTGCCGCTTGGGGCAAGACCCTCCCCTGTCATTCCGGGGCGGCTCGTAGAGCCGAGCCCGGAATCCATAACCACGACAACCGATGAGAAAGCGACCCGGCCATGACAGCGTTCCGTCCTCCGTCGTTAGCGGGTATGGATTCCGGGCTCCGCTGCGCGGCCCCGGAATGACAGCGCCCTGATAGGCCGGGCAGCGCTCTACTGGTTGAGGGAAAGGGAGAGATCCTCCCAACCGGGGTTCATCTCCTCGATCAGGCGATTTTTCAGTCGCAATGCCACTTCTTGAGGGCCTTCTCGCGGGCAATGGCCTCGTCGATCCGCTCGTAGGCCTCGTACCAGACGAGGCGTGTTACATTGTATTTCGACGTGAAGCCCTTGGCGGCCTTCTCCTTGTGCTCGAAAACCCGGCGCGACAGGTCATTGGTGACGCCGATGTAGAGGGTCCCGTATCGGCCGCTTGCCAGCATGTAGACGCAATACGTCATGGCACCAGCATGTGAAAAAGGCGGCCGGGAAAGCCGCCTTCGCCCTTAAACCCGATACCGCCCGTTGCGCTTCACATACACCGTCGCGCCCACCGGAACCCGTTCGTAGAGGTCGACCACGTCCTCGTTGAGCATGCGCACGCAGCCGGAGGAGACCTGCTCGCCGATGCTCCAGGGCTCGTTGGTGCCGTGGATGCGGAACAGGATGTCCCTGCCGTTCTGGTGGAGATAGAGGGCGCGGGCGCCGAGCGGGTTGTCGAGGCCGGCCTCCCGGTAGCGCGGCAGGTCGGGCTTGAGGCTGACCATGGTGCTGGTGGGCGACCAGGCGGGCCAGACGCCCTTGCGGCCCACCGAGGCGACGCCGCGCCAGGAGAAGCCCTGCTTGCCCACCCCGACGCCGTAGCGGATCGCCCTGCCCTCGGGCTGGACGAGATAGAGCATGCGCTCGTCGATATCGACCACGATGGAGCCGGGCTTCTCGGGGCCGTTGTAGGCCACCGTCTGCCGGGCATATTTCGCGTCCATCCGGCTGCGGTCCACGAGGGGCACGTCGAACGGCTTGTCGGGCATCGAACCGATATACCAGCCGGAATCGTCCGCGGCGGCCGAGGCGGACTGCGGCGGCTGTCTCACGGACTGGCAGGCCGCAAGGGAAGCGCTCAGAAGAGCGGCGATCAGAAGGCGTCGAATCATCGTTCCTCTACCGTTCACGGAGTTGCCGCCTGAGTAACGCCCCGGGGACGGCATGGCTGTGCCCCCTGCGCCACACCTTGGCATGAATGAACGCCTCACCCCTCGATGCGGGAGAAATCCGCCACCGTGCGGGTGGCCTCGCGGATGCTGTTGAGAAGCCGCAGGCGGTTGGCCCGAAGGGCCGGATCGTCCGCATTGACCGTCACCTTCTCGAAAAAGGCGTCCACCGGCTGGCGCAGCCGGGACAGGGCCCGCATGGCCCCCTCGAAATCCTCGGCCTCGACGGCGGCCGCCGCCTCCTGCCTCGCCCCGTGGAGAACCACCGCCAGCGCCTTCTCCTCGATCTGCCCCTGATCGTTCACGATTTCGAGGTCCGGCGCCTCGTCATAGGAGCGCCCGTCCTTCTTCTCCTCGATGCGCAGGATATTGGCCGCGCGGCGATAGCCGGCAAGGAGATTCCGGCCGTCTTCGGTGTCGAGGAAGCGGCCCAGCGCCTCCACGCGGCGGACGATCATGAGCAGGTCGTCCTGGCCCGGCAGCGCGAACACCGCGTCGATGAGATCGTGCCGCGCGCCCTGGTCGCGGAGGTAGACTTTCAGGCGGTCGGC
>DATHAU010000269.1:0-5361 GCA_035296545.1 Microvirga sp. | reverse complement strand
ACCTTGTAGCCCTGCTCCTGCAGGGCCTTGCAGCAGGCCCGGCCCGACGACAGGCTCACCTCCCGCTCCGCCGACCAGCCGCCATAGAGAACGGCAACGTGCTTGGCCATCTGTGGTCTCCCTTGCCCCGCTCAACCGAGCAGCCGGCGTTAACGAACCGATTCGGGTGGGGTTGGTGGTTGGTCGTGAGTGGTAAGTAGTGAGTGGTTGAAGGTGACGCACGAGGCGAACGCTGTCTCCACCAACCATTCTCCACCAACCACTAACCACCGACCCCCGGCCGCCCGACCCGCTTGATTTCCCATTCCAGCTCCACCCCCGACATCTCCCGGACCCGGCGGCGCACCTCCTCGCCCAGGCCCTCGATGTCCGCCGCCGAGGCGGAGCCGTGGTTGATCAGGAAGTTGCAGTGCATCTCCGACACCTGGGCGTCCCCCTTCCGCAGGCCCCGGCAGCCGGCGGCGTCGACCAGCTCCCAGGCCCTGCGGCCCGGGGGGTTCTTGAAGGTGGAGCCGCCCGTGCGGGTGTTCACCGGCTGGGTGGAGGAGCGCGCCTCGGTGATGGCGTTCATCTCGGCCAGGATCGCGGCGGGGTCGCCGGGGCGGCCCTCGAACAGGGCCTCGGTGAAGATCACGTCCTCGGGCACGCCCGCATGGCGATAGGTGAAGCCCATCTGGGCGTTGGTGAAGCTGACCGCCTCGCCCGTGCGGGTCACGCCCCTGGCTTCCACGAGCACGTCCTTGGTCTCGCCGCCATAGGCCCCGCCGTTCATGCGAAGCGCCCCGCCGATGGTGCCGGGAATGCCGCGCAGGAAGGAGAGCCCGGCGATCCCCGCCTCCGCCGCCGCCCGCGCCACCTTCACGTCCGGAGCGCCCGCCCCGGCCCGGACCCGATGGCCGGGCTCGACCGCCATCTCGGCAAAGCCCTTGCCCAGGCGGATCACGACGCCCTCCCAGCCGCCGTCGCGGATGAGCAGGTTGGAGCCCAGGCCCACCACGAGAACGGGAATGCTCCGGTCGAGGCCCTGAAGGAAATAGGCGAGATCGCCTGCATCGAGCGGCGTGAACAGAACCTGCGCCGGCCCGCCGGTGCGGAACCAGGACAGGGGAGCCGTGGGCGCGTTCGCCTCCAGCCTGCCCCGCAGCCCGGGCATCCTCCCCTTCAGGTCGGCTGATATGTCGGGAAACATCAGGCCGCCTTCTCGCCCAGCGCCTCGAGCTCGCCCGGCAGGGCATAGGCCCATTGGGTGATGTTGCCCGCCCCCAGGCAGATCACGTAGTCGCCGGGCCTCGCCACGCCCTTCACGAGCCCCGCGAGGTCCTCCGGCCGTTCCAGGGCCATGACGTTGCGGTGCCCGCGCGCCTTGAGGCCGGACACGAGGCTGTCCCGGTCCGCGCCGGGGATCGGCTGCTCGCCCGCCGCGTAGACCGGCGCGACGATCACCGCGTCCGCGTCGTTGAAGCAGGTGCAGAACTGGTCGAACAGGGACGACAGGCGCGAGTAGCGGTGCGGCTGCACCACCGCGATGACCTGCCCATCCGTAGAGGCGCGGGCGGCTTTCAGGACCGCCGCGATCTCGATGGGATGGTGGCCGTAATCGTCGAAGATCGTGGCGCCGTTCCACTCGCCCGTGCGGGTGAAGCGGCGCTTGACCCCGCCGAAGCCCGCCAGCGCCTTGCGGATGGCGTCGGGCGACACGCCGAGCTCATGGGCCACCGCGATGGCGGCGGTGGCGTTCAATGCATTATGCGCGCCCGGCATAGGCAGGACGAGGTCGCCGAGCTCCAGCCGGAAGCCGGGACGGCGGTCGCGGATCATCACCCGGAAGCGGTTCTGCCCGCCGCGAGAATCCACGTCCATGAGGCGCACGTCCGCCTGCGGGTTCTCGCCATAGGTGATGATGCGCCGGTCCTCCACATGGCCCACCAGATCCTGCACGGTGGGGTGGTCGATGCACATGACCGCGAAGCCGTAGAACGGAATGGAGTCGATGAAGGACCGGAAGGCGTCCTTGATGGCGTCGAAGGTGCCGAAGTGATCGAGGTGCTCCGCGTCGATGTTGGTCACGATGGCCACGTCCGCCGGGAGCTTGAGGAAGGTGCCGTCGGATTCGTCCGCCTCCACCACCATCCACAACCCGTCGCCCATGCGGGCGTTGGTGCCGTAGGCGTTGATGATGCCGCCGTTGATCACCGTGGGGTCGAGCCCCCCCGCATCGAGCAGGGTCGCCACGAGGGAGGTGGTGGTGGTCTTGCCGTGGGTGCCGGCCACCGCCACGCAGGACTTGAAGCGCATGAGCTCCGCCAGCATCTCGGCGCGGCGCACCACCGGCAGGCGGCGCTCGCGGGCGACGATCAGCTCGGGATTGTCGCGCTTGATGGCGGTGGAGACCACGACGATCTCGGCGTTCTCCACGTTCTCGGCCTTGTGGCCGATGAAGGTTTTGATGCCCTTCTCGTTGAGGCGCTTGACGTTGTAGTTGTCGGAGGCGTCCGAGCCCTGCACCGTATAGCCGAGGTTGTGCATGACCTCGGCGATGCCCGACATGCCGATGCCGCCGATGCCGATGAAGTGAATGGGACCTAGCTTCGGCGGCAGTTTCATGGGTTTTTTCCGTTGTTGTTCGATGGGATGAGCTGAAGGACGGCCTCGGCCAGGCGCTCTGCCGCATCCGTGATGCCCGCCCTATGTGCGGCAGAGGCGGCCTCCGTCAAGCGGCCGGGCTCCCGAAGGAGCCGGCGGATCTCGTCCGCCAGGCGCTGGGGGGTGAACTCGGCCTGCGGCAGGACGATGGCGGCCCCGAGATCGCCCAGGGTCCTGGCGTTGGCGGCCTGATCCTGGTCGAGGGACCCCGGCAGGGGCACCAGGATCGACGGGCGGCCGATCGCCGCAAGTTCCGCCACCGTGGAGGCCCCGGACCGGGAAATCACCAGATGGGCCCCGCCCAGGCGCCCCGGCAGGTCCTTGAAGAAGGGCTCGGCCTCAAATTCCAGGCCGAGCCTCCCGTAATGGGCGCGCACCCGCTCCAGATCCTCGCCCCGCGCCTGCTGGCAGACCAGGAGGCGGGAGCGGATCTCTTCCGGGAGAAGCTCGATGGCCGGGGGCACCACGTCGCTCATCACCCGCGCGCCCTGGCTGCCGCCCACCACGAGGAGGCGGATCTTGCCGTCGAGGGCGGGATAGGGCTGCCTTGCCGCCTCGATGACCGCCGGCCTGATCGGGTTGCCGGTGCGGACGACCCGGCCCTTGACGTTGGCCGGGATGCCCTTGATGTCGGCAAACCCGGTGGCGATCACCGAGGCCCGGCGGGCGAGCAGGCGGTTGGCCCGGCCCATGACCCCGTTCGCCTCATGGATCACGGCGGGGACGCCGAGCAGCGATGCGGCCACCACGGGGGGCACGGTCGGATAGCCCCCGAAGCCGACCACCACCGCAGGCTTCATGCGGCGGATCGCGGCGGCGGCCTTGAGGGTGCCCTGCGCCAGCATCAGGGCCGCCCGCGCCATCTGGGGCACCGAGCGGCCCGAGGGCGTGGCGGAGGGGATCTCGACGATCTCGTCCGCCGGGAAGGAGCCCGCATAGGCGTTGGCGCGCTTGTCCGTGGCGAGCGCCACCCGGGCGCCCGAGGCCTTCAGGGCATTGGCGAGGGCCTCGGCCGGAAACAGATGGCCGCCGGTCCCGCCCGCCGTCAGCAGGATGAGGGGAGCGTTCATCCGCGCGGCCAGCCTTGCGGGAAATTCTCCATCATCTCCGCGCGGGGGCGGCGGCGGGTGAGCGCGATGAGGAAGCCCATGCCGAGCGCGAGCGAAAGGAGCGAGGAGCCGCCATAGGAGATGAAGGGCAGCGTCATGCCCTTGGCCGGCATGAGGTGCACGTTCACCATCATGTTGATGGATGCCTGAAGGCCGAACATGAGGATGAGGCCCGTGGCCGCAAGACGGCAGAAGGCGTCCTCGTTGCGGCGGGCGAGGGAGAGGCCGCGCAGCACGATGAAGGCGAAGAGCAGGAGCAGCAGCAGGCACACGACGATGCCGAACTCCTCCGCCGTGACCGCGAAGATGAAATCCGTGTGGGCGTCGGGCAGGATGCGCTTCACGGTGCCCTCCCCCGGGCCGCGGCCGAGCCAGCCGCCCCGGGCGAAGGATTCCATGGCGGTGTCCACCTGGAAGGTGTCGCCGGAGGTCTTGTCCATGAAGCGCTCGATGCGGGCGCGCACGTGGGGCAGGAGCTGATAGGCCGCCCCGATGCCCAGGAGGCCCGCGCCGCCCAAACCCATGACCCAGAACCAGTGCAGCCCCGCCACGAAGAACAGTCCGCACCACACGATGGTGACCAGCATGGTCTGGCCGAAATCCGGCTGGAGGATGAGGGGCACGATGGTGGCGGGCAGGAGCAGCAGGGCCAGCAGCGCGCCCGGCATGTCCTTGCGCCGCGCGCCCTCCGAGAAGGCCCAGGCGGCGATCACCACGAAGGCGGGCTTGACGAATTCGGACGGCTGGATGCCGAGCGGCCCGATGCTGATCCAGCGATGGGCTCCCTTGATCTCGGGGCCGTAGTGGAACGCCAGCAGGACCAGCGCCATGCCCGCGAGGTAGACCAGCAGGGCCAGGCGCCGGATATGGCGCAGGGACAGGAACGACACCGGGATCATGATGGCGAGCGCCGGAAGGAGGAAGAGCACCTGCCGGTTGACGAAATGGAACGTGGAGAGCCCGAGCCGCTCCGCCACGGGCGGACCGCCCGCCATGAGGAAGACGAGGCCCGAGAGCATGAGGATCGCGAGCGCCGCCAGCAGCAGGCGATCCACCGTCCACCACCAGTCGCCGAAAGCCGAGCGTTCCGCGCGCGACACCATCTTCTCAAGCCCCCTTGACTTCAACGCCGGGTAAGCCCCGGACCAGATCGCGGAAACGGTTTCCGCGCACTTCGTAGTTCGGATATTGGTCGTAGGAGGCGCAGGCGGGCGACAGCAGGACAACGGACGGGCCGTCGGTCGCAACCGCATCCTGAGCCGCCTGCTCCACCGCCTTGTCGAGGGTGCCGCAATGAACGTGCGGAACGTCCGCCCCGAGCGTCGCGGCGAAATCCTCCGCGGCCGCGCCGATGAGATAAGCCTTTTGGATCTTCGGGAAGTAAGGCTTCAACGGCGCGATTCCGCCCTCCTTCGACTTTCCTCCCAGGATCCAGAGAACATCGTCGAAGGAATTGAGCGCCTTCTCGGTGGAATCCGCGTTGGTGGCCTTGGAGTCGTTGATGAACAGGGTTTTGCCACGGCAGGCCACCTCTTCCATCCGGTGAGGCAGTCCGGGGAACGTGTGCAATGCCTTTACAAAAACCGACCAGTCGATCCAGAAGGCAATG
>DATHAU010000268.1:0-2578 GCA_035296545.1 Microvirga sp. | reverse complement strand
TCATGATGCGGGGCACCTTCGCCAATATCCGCATCAAGAACCAGATGGTGAAGGACGGGAGCGGCCACGTGGTCGAGGGCGGCTACACCATCCATCAGCCCTCCGGGGAGCGGATGTTCATCTACGACGCGGCCATGCGCTACCAGAAGGAAGGGGTGCCGCTGGTGGTGATCGCCGGCAAGGAATACGGCACCGGCTCCTCCCGCGACTGGGCGGCCAAGGGCACGAACCTGCTCGGGGTGCGCGCCGTGATCGCCGAGAGCTTCGAGCGCATCCACCGCTCGAATCTCGTCGGCATGGGGGTGGCCCCCTTCGTGTTCGAGCAGGGCACCTCCTGGGAGACCCTGGGCCTCAAAGGCGACGAGACCATCACCATCGAGGGGCTTGCGGGCGAATTGAAGCCGCGCCAGCGCATGGAGATGGCGGTCGCCTCCGCCGACGGCTCGACGAAGCGGGTGCCGATCCACTGCCGCATCGACACCCTCGACGAGGTGGAATACTTCCGCAACGGCGGCATCCTGCACTACGTCCTGCGCCAGCTCGCAGCTTGAGCGACGCAACAAAACGCCCGCTCCTCAGGGGAGCGGGCGGATGCAACCGGGGCCGGCTGGCGCGGCTCCGATCAGGCGATCAGGAAGACGTCGCTTGAATAATAAAGAGGCCTGCCGGAAACGGTGACTTCGGCAGCCGGGTCATAGGAGTCCCGGCTGTTCTGGTCCCAGTACGGCCGGTCGCTCACGGCATAATCCAACAGGGTCTCGCCGCTCGTCCCGGTTTGCGTGCTCCGGATGAAGATGTCGCCCTGAACCGCGATCGTGATGACGTCTGCCTCCCTCACGCAGGGAACGATAAGGCCGTCGTCCACCGCACGCTCGAACCTGATGCCGCCGGCGTCCGTGATGCAGGGGGTGATGAAGCCGTCCGTCTCCTTGATGCACGGAACGAGAAGCCCTTCATCGGCCACCCGGTCGATGGCGATGCGCCCCGGCTCCTTGATGCAAGGCGTCAAGAGGCCGTCACCCGCCGCAAGCTCGATCCTGACACCGACTGCTTGCTTGACGCAGGGGGTGATGAGCCCGTCCGGCTCCTTGACGCAAGGGGTCAGGAGCCCCTCATCGGCCCTCTGGTCGATCCTCACGCGCTCCGGCTCCTTGACGCAGGGGACGAGGAGCCCGTTGTCGGCCTCGCGGGCGGTGCTGACGGTGTCCGCCACCTTCACCCGGGAATTCATGGTTCTTGCAGCCATCGCCATATGGGCCCCCTAAAGAGATGTTGTTTGCTGAATGATATTACATGTCTTGCTGGTTGCCGCAAGAAATCGACAGTTGTGAAATCCGTAACTTCAGTATTGGGATGATCGGCCATGCCGGAGCGGGCAAGTCTCCAGGCAAGTCCGCCGGGGCGGGCGCGGCTGATGGGACTCACGCCTCATCTTCACGAGCGTCCCACCGGCTCGGGACCCCGGTGTAACCCTCTTGCGGCGTTTTGGCCTGTCCCGTCCGACACATTGTTCCGGCTAAAAAGCTACGGCGCCACCCGCAAAGCCGGAAACCGTTAAGGCCCTATTAACCGCCCTTGCCTGAAACTGTATTCCTCAGCTCCTCTTACCCTTCCGCCCGAGCCATGAGCGATCTTCTTGTCAGTATCCGTCATGCCAAGCCCGGCGACGCCGCTGCCTTGTCCAAGGTCTTCGACACGGCCTGGCGCGAGGCCTATCTCGGCATCATCCCGGGCGTGACCCTGGAGCGGATGTTCGCCCGGCGGGGCGAGCGCTGGTGGCGCTCCACGGTCAGCCGGGGACGTCCCCTGGTGGTGCTGGACATCGGGCATGGCCCGGCGGGCTACGCCTCCTACGGCCGCTGCCGCGACCGCTCCCTGCCGGCGGAGGGAGAGATCGACGAGCTTTACCTCCTGCCGGAATACCAGGGCATCGGCTTCGGGCGGCGGCTCTTCCGGGCGGTGTGCAACGACCTGAAGCACAACGGCATGAGCCGCGTGGTGGTGTGGGCGCTCGCCGACAACGAGCGCGCCTGCGCCTTCTACGAGGGGATGGGCGGACGCCGGATCGCCCGGGTGGACGAGCGCATCGGCGGCACGCCCCTGGCCAAGGTCGCCTATCTCTTTTGCTAGGCCATCCTTTTTCGCTTCTTGTTGCCGGGCCCCAGTCCGGTTAGTGAAACGCCAGCCTCGAACGCGGCTTTCCTGCCCATGGCGGAAAAATCGCCCCGAACCTCTCCTTTTGCCGCATTTTCACCGATAGCCCGGGGTCAGTTGACCCGAAGGAAAATGCCCTAAGCCTTGTTCCGGAGAACAGCTCCATGCGCCTTGACGCGATTTCGATCGGAAAGAACCCGCCCCACGACGTGAACGTGGTGGTGGAAGTGCCCATCGGCGGCGAGCCCATCAAGTACGAGATGGACAAGGAGGCGGGCACTCTCGTGGTGGACCGCTTCCTCTATACCGCCATGCGCTATCCTGGGAATTACGGCTTCATTCCCCACACGCTCTCGGGCGACGGCGACCCCTGCGACGTTCTCATCGCCAATACCCGGGCCATCATCCCCGGCGCGATCATGAG
>DATHAU010000267.1:0-2561 GCA_035296545.1 Microvirga sp. | reverse complement strand
AACATCAATGCCTTGCCTCCGAAGCGCCTGCACGGCCGGTTCAATCTTTTGCTCCTCTTCGCCATGGCCGAACAACCCATGCTCGCCGGCATGAGGATTGATCCCGCACACGCCGATCCGGGGGCTCGCTATGCCGGAGCGTACAAGAGCTTCGTTCCCACGCAGGATTGTCCGCTGGACCAAACCCGGCTCGATCTTCGCAATGGCATCGATGAGGCCGATATGAGTGGTGACGTGAATGACGCGCAGCTTCGGTGTCAGTAGCATCATGGAGACTTCCGGCGTATGCGTGAGCGCCGCCAGAATTTCTGTATGGCCGGGATAGATGTGCCCTCCCGCGTGGAGCGCCTCTTTATTGATTGGGGATGTGCAGATAGCATCGACCTCGGCGGCTGATGCTAGAGCGACCGCCCGCTCGATGTATCGGAAGGCCGCATCTCCGGCGATCGGGGACAGCTTGCCCCATGGCAGATCGTCAGGAATCAGGCCGAGATCAACGCAGTCAACGGTCCCGTGCTTGAAAACCGCCTCCTGTGGGTCTGCTACAGGCTGAACGATACAGGTGGAACCGACGATCCCACCTGCCTGGCGCAAGCGGCTGGCATCTCCGATGATCAGCGGTCTGCATCGTTCGTACACCTCCCGGTGAGCCAGCATTTTCATGATGATCTCGGAGCCGACACCCGCTGCATCGCCCATTGTGATCGCTATTGTCGGCCGGTCCATATGCAGATCCCCTCGTGCCAAGCACCTACATTACCCGTTCTTCATTGAGTTAGGAGAAGCACTCTTATGGCACCGCAGCGCCGCGTGGCAATGGACTAACGTCATGCGACCGCCGAAAGCTCCGGCCTTCGTGATCACCGGGATAGCAATGTCCCCGACCGATATTCCGATTGCCACCCCAGGCTCGATCTCGCCTACCATTCTCAGCCCCGATACGCTCGCTCTGACCAGGATTGCCCTTGCCGTCTCACCGCCCGTCACGATAAGCCCGCCTGCCTGGGACAAGCGCGGGGCGATTATCCGGGCCAAGGCTGCCGCAAGCTGCGGGCCCTCCTGAAGCCCAACATCCCTGCCGCCGATCATCACTGCTAGATCCGAACCTGACGCTAAAGCATGGTCGAGGGTCTCGATGTGGGTTTGCAGTCGCTCCGGATCGCCCCCCTCGCGCAGAGCCGATGGCTCCATGATGAGGGAAGTCATGCCAGGCTGCGCTGCAAGCGCATCGAACTGCGTGTGTGATGCGCCTGACGCGCTGCCTACGATCACGAGGATGGGTTTCTCGGCCACCGTCCATGCCAAGGCGGGCGATAGAGGGCTCGAGCGCTCCCATCCCCTGACGAGTGCCCGCATCAGGCCGCCGGACCCGACCCATAGAGGTTTTTCATCCAGCATGTGGGATGCCGTCGCAATGGTGAGCAGATCGTCCTCGGTTTGAGCATCGCACACGACTGCATCGCAACCCGCTTTCATCAATTCCGCAAGCCGCAGTTTGAGCGCCTCAGGGCCGAGCGCGACCTGCTCGAGTGTGGCTAGTCGAGCCTTGAGCCCCGCCCCTGTCAGGAACGCCTGGATGTCAGCCGAACCGGTCAAGCCTGCCCGTTTCCAGAGGTCGGTGTCTTCGAGCGCCGTACCGTTGACGAACACATGTCCGTCGACGGTCACTCGCCCAGTTCCGGGGAAGGCGGGGGCAACGATGGCAACGGGTGCGTGTCCGACGATCGTGGCTGCTGCCTGGCGAATATGAACAACCTCCGACACCCAATTGCCGCGCAAACTCGAATCCATCTTTTGGTAAAGAACGCGCATGCTCTTGCGATAAAGCTGTTGAACAGCCTCTGCAGCCGCAACTCCGGCCTCCTCAGCCGCCATGGCCCGGGAGTTCACGTCGACAGAAATAGCGGTCGCGATGCCGACATCCGCATTGGGGTCCATCATAACGAATGTCGCGACACCCGTTGAGGCGGATGCAATCCCGCAATCGGCCGCGCCTGAAAGGTCGTCGGCGATGATGAGGGTGTCGATCATCGGCTGTCCATTTGACAAAGTCACCGTGGCCTATGTTAGCTTGCTCCCTAGGAATTAGGGAAGCTGCCTAACTCAGTTGCGCCACCCGAGCTGCGGGTGTCTCACACGATGCCCCAGGTACGACAGCGGGAGCGACCCGTGAGCTCCCGCGGCCGGGCTGGGCCGGCATTGGGTCTACTGCCTTGGGCGTAACCTTGAGCGGCTTGGCGCCGAGCGGCACCGGCCGCACCAAGTCGGCAAGACACCTGGATGCGACGAAGCAGCGATCACCAGGCCGGGTCATGGGTTGGGCATTCGGTTCCGAGTCGCTTCGGTCGACTGGCGGCATCCCTGCCAAGATCGACAAAGCTGCCACTCGCCGGATTCAGGCACTCGGCCTACATCCAGCCGCCATCGACTACGAAGGTCTGATTGGTGCACATCCGACTGTCATCGGCGGCTAACCAGAGTGCCATGCGGGCAACATCATCTGGATAGACCTTCGACTTGAGGCATTGCTTCTGCTCGATCTCCTTTTCGGCCTCGGGATT
>DATHAU010000266.1:0-5212 GCA_035296545.1 Microvirga sp. | reverse complement strand
GACACCCCCGGCCACGTGGACTTCGCCTACGAGGTGTCGCGCTCGCTGGCCGCCTGCGAGGGCTCGCTCCTGGTGGTGGACGCCAGCCAGGGCGTGGAGGCGCAGACCCTGGCCAACGTCTACCAGGCCATCGACGCCAACCACGAGATCGTCGCCGTCCTCAACAAGATCGACCTGCCCGCGGCCGAGCCCGACCGGGTCAAGGAGCAGATCGAGGAGGTGATCGGCATCGACGCCTCGGAGGCGGTTGCAATCTCGACCAAGACCGGGCTCAACATCGAGGGCGTGCTCGAGGCCATCGTGACCCGGCTGCCGCCCCCGAAGGGCGACGAGACGGCGCCGCTCAAGGCGCTCCTCGTCGATTCCTGGTACGACGCCTATCTCGGCGTGGTGGTTCTGGTGCGGATCATCGACGGCTCCATGAAAAGGGGCTCGACCATTCGGATGATGGGCACCGGCGCCTCTTACAGCCTCGACCGGGTCGGCGTGTTCTCGCCCAAGATGCAGGAGATGGCCCAGCTCGGACCGGGCGAGGTCGGCTTCCTCACCGCCTCGATCAAGGAGGTGGCCGACACCCGCGTCGGCGACACCATCACGGACGAGCGCAAGCCCACCGCCGAGGCGCTTCCGGGCTTCAAGCCCGTGCAGCCGGTGGTGTTCTGCGGCCTGTTTCCCGTGGACGCCGCCGAGTTCGAGTCCTTACGCGCCGCCATGGGCCGGCTTCGCCTCAACGACGCCAGCTTCTCCTACGAGATGGAGACCTCGGCGGCGCTGGGCTTCGGCTTCCGCTGCGGCTTCCTGGGGCTGCTGCACCTCGAGATCATTCAGGAGCGCCTGGAGCGCGAGTTCAACCTGGACCTGATCTCCACCGCGCCCTCCGTGGTCTATCACCTGAAGCTGCGTGACGGCTCGACCATCGAGTTGCACAACCCGGCCGACATGCCGGACGTGATGAAGATCGAAACCATCGAGGAGCCGTGGATCCGCGCCACCATCCTGACCCCGGACGACTATCTCGGCGCCGTGCTCAAGCTGTGCCAGGACCGGCGCGGGGTGCAGATCGACCTGAACTACGTGGGCAGGCGCGCCATGGTGATCTACGACCTGCCGCTCAACGAGGTGGTGTTCGACTTCTACGACCGCCTGAAGTCGATCTCCAAGGGTTATGCCTCCTTCGACTACCACATCTCCGATTACCGGGAGGGCGACCTGGTGAAGATGTCGGTGCTGGTCAATGCCGAGCCCGTCGACGCGCTCTCGATGCTGGTCCACCGCGACCGCGCCGAAGGTCGCGGCCGGGCCATGTGCGAGAAGCTCAAGGACCTGATCCCGCCGCACATGTTCCAGATCCCGGTCCAGGCCGCCATCGGCGGCAAGATCATCGCCCGCGAGACCATCCGGGCCCTGCGCAAGGACGTGACCGCCAAATGCTACGGCGGCGACGCCTCCCGCAAGCGCAAGCTCCTGGACAAGCAGAAGGAAGGCAAGAAGCGGATGCGCCAGTTCGGCAAGGTCGACATCCCGCAGGAAGCCTTCATCGCGGCGCTCAAGATGGATTCCTGAGGAAGGCTGTCAGGCCTTCCTGACCACGATGCTGGATTCAAGCCGGCCTTGGTGCGCGCGCCCGCGCTCGTACCAGCCTTGGCTGCCGTTGACGATCCTCACCACCGAGAGCATCACCGGCACCTCGATCAGCACCCCCACCACGGTGGCGAGCGCCGCCCCGGAATGGAAGCCGAAGAGGCTGATGGCGGCGGCGACCGCAAGTTCGAAGAAATTGCTGGCGCCGATAAGGGCGGACGGGCCGGCGACGCAGTGCTTCTCGCCGGCCATCCTGTTCAGGAGATAGGCGAGCCCGGAATTGAAATAGACCTGGATCAGGATCGGCACTGCGAGCATGGCGATCACCAGGGGCTGCGCGAGGATCTGCTCGCCCTGGAAGCCGAACAGCAGCACCAGGGTCGCCAGAAGCGCCACCAGCGACAGGGGCTGGAGCACGCGCAGGAGTTCGGCGAGAGCCGCCTCCCCGCCCCTGGCCAGAAGCGCGCGGCGCAGGATCTGGGCCGCCACGACGGGCAGGACGATGTAGAGCACCACCGATAGGACCAGGGTGCCCCACGGCACCGTGATGGCCGAGATGCCGAGCAACAGGCCGACGATCGGCGCGAAGGCGAACACCATGATGGCGTCGTTGAGCGCCACCTGCGAGAGGGTGAAATGCGGCTCGCCCTTCGTCAGGTTGCTCCAGACGAACACCATGGCGGTGCAGGGCGCGGCCGCCAGGATGATGAGGCCCGCAATATAGGAGTTGATCTCGCCCGCAGGCAGGTATGGCCTGAAGACGAAGCCGATGAAGAACCAGCCGAGGGCCGCCATGGAGAACGGCTTCACGGCCCAGTTGATGAAGAGCGTCACGCCGATGCCGCGCCAGTGCCGGCGCACGTGTCCAAGCGCCGAGAAATCGATCCTGACCAGCATCGGTACGATCATGAGCCAGATCAGCGCCGCGACGGGGAGATTGACCTTGGCGATTTCGGCCATGCCGATTGCCTGAAACAGGCCGGGCATCATGTGGCCGAGGACGATTCCGGCCACGATGCACAGGGCGACCCAGAGCGTGAGGTAGCGTTCGAACGTCGGCATGGGGTCTCTCGAGAAAACGGAAGCGTCAGGCGGCGTCGAGCGGGGCGGACGTGGCCCCTTCGGATCGTCCGATGGCGCGCAGCCTGCTGCCGAGCGAGGCCGCGTCGAGCTGCTCCAGGGGCAGGTTCAGGAAGAGCTCGATCCGGTTGTGGAGATATTTGAAGGCCTGCACGAAGGCCGCCTCCTTCTGGATGTCGGCTCCCTCCATCGCGGCGGGATCCTCGATGCCCCAATGGGCCGTCGCAGGATGGCCCGGCCAGACCGGGCAGGCCTCGCCCGCCGCGCTGTCGCAGACGGTGAAGATGAAGTCCATCCGAGGAGCATCCGGTCCTGCGAACTCGTCCCAGTTCTTGGAGCGATAGCCATGCGACGGGTAGCCGTAGGCCTCCAGAACCTTCAGGGCGAAGGGATTGACCTTTCCCTTGGGCTGGCTCCCGGCCGAGAAGGCGCGGAAACGCCCCTCCCCGTTCTTGCGCAGGATCCCCTCCGCCAGGATCGACCGGGCCGTATTGCCGGTGCAGAGAAACAGGACGTTGCGGATGCGCTCAGGCATGGACCGGCTCCTTCGGGCAGCAGGGGGCGAGATCGGCGATCAGCGGCGCGCAGATTTCCGCCCGGCCGCCGCAGCAATCCTTGAGGAGGTAGGTCGCGACCATGCGGAACCGCTCCAGGTCGGCCCGGTAGATGATCGACCGGCTCCGGCGCTCCGAGCGGATCAGCCCGGCTCGCGCGAGCACCGCCAGGTGGGCCGACATGGTGTTGGCGGGGACCGCGAATTCCCGCGCGATCGCGCCGGCGGGCACGCCGTCGGGCTCCCGCCGCACGAGCAGCCTGAACACTTCGAGGCGGGTCGGCTGGGCCAAGGCCGCAAGGGCCATGATGATCTCGTCTGATTCCATAATTCCAGACTTATAGAAATCTTGTGCGACAGACAAGCGTGAATCTTGCGACTCACGACAAGGTTGTGGTCGCGCATTGTCCCGACCGGGCTCCCCTTTTGGGGAAGAGCCGGTTCGCCTTTGTCCTGAAAGACCTTAGACCAGCAGGGACTGGCCGCCGTCGATCCATACCGGGGTGCCGGTGATGTGCCTCGAACGGTCCGAGGCGAGGAAGAGCACGAGTTCGGCCACCTCCTCGCTGGTGCCCGCCTCCTCGCCGGTGAGCGGAATGGACCCGGCCGGATACTCGGCGGGCACCTCCGCCTCCTCGGTGTTGCGCTTGGTGGTGTTCTCCGAGATCTCGGTTCCGATCCTGCCGGGGCAGACCACGTTGACGCGGATGCGGTGCTTGGCCAGTTCCACCGCCAGCATCTGGGCCATGGCCACCTGCGCGGCCTTGGTGGCCGAATAGGCCGTCGCGCCCGCCGACGTGAAGGTGCGGGAGCCGTTGATGGAGGCCGTGATGACGATGGAGCCTCCCGCCTTCTTCAGGTGCGGCACGGCGTAGTGCAGCGTCAGATAGGTGCCGCGCAGGTTGGTGTTGATGGTGCGGTCCCACTCCTCCGGCTGGATCTCGTCGATGGGCGCCCAGACGCCGTTGATGCCCGCATTGGCGAAGACGATGTCGAGCCGCCCATGGGCCTGCGCCAGCTGCTCCACCGCCTGCCGCATCTGCCCCTCGTCGGCCACGTCGGCCACGAGGGGGATGGCCTTGCCGCCGGAAGCCTCGATCTCCCGAGCCACCGCGCGGATCTCGTCCTCCGTGTGGCTCAGGACGCCCACGAGAGCGCCCTCCTGGGCAAAGCGCAAGGCGGCCGCCTTGCCGATGCCCGACCCTGCGCCCGTCACGAGCGCCACTCTGCCTTCGAGTTCCATGGGATGACCTTTCCGCCGATCATAAGACTGCCCTGTCCCTGAACTGAAGCGGTCGCCGCTTGTTCCGCCCGGCGTTCGGCGGAAAGGGGCGTTCAGGTTGCGCCGGCCCGCTGTCCCTGCCCATCCACGACAGGTTCGCCGTCCTCCTTGCGGAACTCGCCCCTCTGGGGAGCCGGCAGGATGTCGAGCACGGCCTCCGAGGGACGGCAGAGCCTCACGCCCATCGGCGTGACCACGATGGGCCGGTTGATGAGGATCGGGCGCGCCATCATGGCGTCGAGAAGCCGGTCGTCGCTCAAGGACAGGTCGCCGAGCCCCAGTTCCTCGAAGGGCGTTCCCTTCTCGCGGATCACGTGGCGGACGCCGGCGCCCATGCGCTCGATCATCTGGCGCAGAAGAAGCCGCGTCGGCGGGGTCTTGAGATACTCGACGATATGCGGCTCGATCCCGGCGTTCCGGATCAGCCCCAGGGCGTTGCGCGAGGTTCCGCATTGCGGGTTGTGGTAGATGATCACCTCCATAACGCACCGTGTTGGAAGCGGTTGACCCAGATGCTCTAGGGGTTGAGCGGCACCCGAAACCGGCATTCGACCCCTGTCGGAGCGTAGTTCGTCTCGATAGCTCCTCCAAGCTCGTGAACGATGCTGCGCTCGATCAGGCGCGTGCCGAACCCCTTCCGCTCCGGCGCGCCCACCTCCGGTCCGTCCCGCTCCCGCCACCGGATCGCAAGCTGCCGCTCGCTGCCCTCCTCCTGC
>DATHAU010000265.1:0-2150 GCA_035296545.1 Microvirga sp. | reverse complement strand
TGCCGGAGCCATTTAGGGCGCAAGGCAGCCTTGGCCGCCTTGCGGGAGGATCACAACTTCGTTGAGGCGCTCTTCACGGCCAGACCGGCGGCTCAAGCCGCCCGGCTCACGCCCTTGTCGTGGGCGAAGGCCCAGTAGAGTTCCCGCGCCTTGCGGTAGAAGGGTCCTGGCTGGAGTTCGCGGCCGTCGATCCGCAGGACGGGCATGACCTTGGCGTAGTTGCCCGAAATGAAGATCTCGTCCGCGTTGGCGAAATCCTCGTAGCGCAGGGTGCTCTCGACCACGCTCGCGCCGTTGTCCCGCAGGAGCTGAATGACCCGCTGGCGGGTGATGCCGTTGAGGAAGGTGCCGTTGGGGGCCGGCGTATGGACCACCCCGTCCTTGGCCATGAAGATGTTGGAGGTGCCGGTCTCGGCGATGTTGCCGAGGGCATCGCACACGAGGGCGTTGTCGAAGCCCTTCTCCTTCGCCTCGCGGATCACCCGGGCATTGTTGGGGTAAAGGCAGCCGGCCTTGGAATCGGTGGGCATGGAGTCCAGGGTCGGGCGGCGGAAGCTCGACTTCATCACCGAGAGGCCGCCCGGCACCGGCATGGGAGCCTCGAACAGCGAGAGGCAGAACTGGGTGGATTCCGGATCGGGCGCGATGGTGTAAAGGCCCTCGGCCTCGCCCCAGTACATGGGCTTCACATAGAGCGCCGTGCCGGGGGCGAATTTCTTCGCGCCCTCGCGGACGAGGTCGGCGATGGCCTGAGGGTCCATGGTGGGCTTGAGGCCGATGGTCAGGGCGGAGCGGTTCACCCGCTCGCAATGCCGGTCGATGTCGGGCATGACGCCCTCGAAGATCCGCGCCCCGTCGAAAACCGAGGAGCCGAGCCAGGCGGCATGGGAACGTGGGCCCATGATCGGCGGGTTGCCCTCATGCCACGCGCCGTTGAACCAGTTCCATGTGTGTGAATACCAAGCCACTTGCTTCAATCCTTATGAAGGCAAAAATCCTGCCATATCGAATCCCTTAGCGATGCGGCCGTCAATCATCTGCTGTCCCCTGGGTTATCAAGACTTGTGATGGATCCATCGTGGGCGCTTGATCGATCCCCGGCTTGCCCTCCCCCCAAGCCCGGTGCGAAGCTCCCCGCATGGAACCCGCCGTTCTTCCTGCTCACGCCCGAGCCGTGGTCTTCGACGCCTACGGCACCCTGTTCGACGTGCACTCCGCGGTCGGGCGGCACGCGGCGCAGGTCGGGCCCGATGCGGCGCGCCTCTCCGAGATCTGGCGCGCCAAGCAGCTCGAGTATTCCTGGGTCCTGTCCCTGGCGGGACGGTACGAGCCGTTCTGGTCCCTGACGGAACAGGCCCTCGACTACGCCTTCGCCCGCCTCCCCCATATCGACCGCTCGATCGGGCCCCGCCTCCTCGAAGCCTACCGGACCCTCGACGCCTACCCGGAGGTGCGGGCGGCCCTCGGCGCCTTACGCGCCCGCGGCCTGCGCACGGGCATCCTGTCCAACGGCGACCCGGCCATGCTGAACGCGGCGGTCGCCTCGGCCGGGCTTGGCCCCGCGCTCGATGCGGTTCTGTCGGTCGATGCGGCGGGGGTCTTCAAGACCAGCCCGCGCAGCTACGACCTCGTGCTGCAGGCTTTTTCCCTGAACGCCGACGAGGTTGTCTTCGTGTCCTCCAACCGCTGGGACATCGCCGGCGCCGCCGCCTTCGGCCTTCACCCGGTCTGGGTGAACCGGCTCGGGATGCCGGATGAGTACCCGGGGCTTGCGCCCCGCGCGGTGATTTCAGCGCTCGATGAACTCATCTGACACATTCGTCATGGCCGGTCTTGCCCCGGCCATCCATGTCCTTGGTGCGGGACGAGCCCGGGAATGACGAAGGAGGCATGCGAGCGTGGAGGTCTCGCGGTCACGTCGATAGAGCCGCGAGAATGCGAGCCCACGACCGCGTGCCTTTGTGGAAGCTCTTCAGGTCGTATTTCTCGTTGGGCGAGTGGATGCGGTCGTCGTCGAGGCCGAAGCCGACGAACAGGGTGTCGAGGCCGAGCGTGCGCTTGAAATCGCCGCCCACGGGGATCGAGCCGCCCATGCCGATGACGATGGGGTCCTTCCGCCACTCGTCATGCAGCGCGGCTTTGGCGGCGGT
>DATHAU010000264.1:0-4679 GCA_035296545.1 Microvirga sp. | reverse complement strand
TGTCATCCCGCTGGTCCTTTAGACCGGACCGGTGAGCCGCAGGCGAGGGAAGGAGATCCATTCACAGCCGCTGTCATCCCGGGGCCGCGCAGCGGAGCCCGGGATCCATAACCGCTAACAGTCGAAGGTAAGGCGCAGCGGATGCCGCCGTGCTTAGTCCGGTGATGTCAGCGGTTATGGATCTCCGCCTGCGCGGGGATGACGGTCGAGGGTGTCATCACGCGAGAGTGCATTCCCCTCCGCTGCGCTCGGCCAAATGAGGAGCCGAACAGTCCCCATTCCCATGCGGGCTGGGTCTATTCCAGCGCCAGGGCCTCCTGCTCCGCCGCCAGGCTGTCGCCCGGGGCGAGGGTGCCGGCGGCCAGGACTTCGGCGTAGATGCCGCAGTCGAAATGGCCGTAGGCCTGCATGAGGCTTCTGGGGATCTGCAGGTCGCGGAGGCCGGTGGCGGGGTCCACGTTGGTGGCGGCGCAGCGTTCGATCCGCTTGGTGACCTTCAGCCTGACCCCCGAGGGCGCGGTCAGCACCTGCCCGACGAGGTCGAACTCCGCCCAGGGGTCGAGCCCCTCCAGATGGATGTTGCCCCTGAAGCGCAAGGGATCGACGGGCGCGCCCACCACGTTCTCGAGCGCCCGCACGCTGGCGAGGTTGATGAGCGAGACGTAGCCGCGCCGGGAATCCGTGAAGCGGAAGCCCTCCGGGGCCGCGAGCACCTTGGGCGGGCCGCGCAGCTCGCCCGGCATGAAGCGGCGGAAGAACGCCTCGACGGCAAGCCGCCCTTCCCGGGTCGACAGGTCGCCCCGGACGGCCTCGCGCCCGCCCTCCTCCACCACGAGGGTGGCGGTCTCGTCCTCGTAGCGGGTTTTCAGCCGCGCCAGGCTCTCGTTGCGCATGAGCATCAGGAACTTGATCTTGGGCTGATGCTCCGGGCGCGCCGGATCGAAGCCCGCCGGTCCGTTCTCGACCGCAAAGAGCCGGTCGCCGGGGAAATAGCCGCCCCTGTCGAGGGTGACCGAGGCGAGCGGCTCGGGCGAGAGGCCCTTGACCGGGTAGCGCTGGAGGGAGGCGATGCGGGTGCTCATGGCCCCTGATAAGGGGCTCGCGGAAGGGCGGCAAGGGCCTGGGAGCAAACCCCTGCCTCTCGTCAGGCGGGGAGGCGGGCGCGAAGCTTGTTCGCCACGTAGCGGTGCTCCTGGGTCAGGCCGCCGAAGCCGTAGGCATCGGCCACGACCTCGTGGACCAGCACGTAGCTCTCCGGGTGGAGATCCCCGAGCACGCGGCCCATGAGGTCGAAGACCTCGGCCAGGTAGAGCGCCTTCTCGTCCTTGGTGTTGGTGCCGTCCACCACCTTGATGTCGAGCCAGAAGCTTGCCTTGTTCTGCTCGGCAAGGCTCCTCCCGCCGACGATCCAATCCTCGGGGGAGACATAGTCGATGGCCACCGCCGTGATCTCCGGGTTCTTCTTGAGAATGCGGGCGGTGGCCTCGACGAGCCCCTCCGACAGGGTGCGGGACAGGGCGGCGGAGCGAGGGGCGGACACTTTCAGGTTCAGGATAGGCATGGGGGCAACCTCGGTTTCTTGAGAATGCCTGAGGCTAGCGCGCCTCGGTGATTTAGAAAAATTGATTTATCAAAAAAACTGATTGAGCTATTCTCATTCCATGCGCGAGAGAAACCTGGACATCGGCGTGCTCCGGTCCTTCCTGCTGATTGCGGACGGGCGGAGTTTTTCGGAAGCGGCAGACCTCGTCGGGCGGTCGCCTTCCGCCGTCAGCCTTCAGATCCAGCGCCTCGAAGCCGATCTCGGAGCGCCGGTGTTTCGCCGCAACAACCGGGAGGCGGTCCTGACCCTGACTGGGGAAAGGCTGCTCGCATTCGCGCGCCGGATCCTGCGCGCCAACGACGAGGCCGTGCTGGCCTTCAGGTCCGGCGCCGAAGCGCGGGGCCCGCTGCGCTTCGGCGCCACGCAGGATTTCGCCGAAGCCGTTCTGCCCGACGTGCTCGCCCGCTTCGCTCAAAGTCACCCGAATGTGGAGCTGACCCTCCAGGTGGACCGCTCCGCCAAGCTGATCGACGCCGTTGCGGACGGGGCGATCGACGTGGCGATCGCGATCCGCCGCGACCATCCCCTCAACCGGGGGACCCTGACCGAGATCCCCATGATCTGGATCGGGCGGGACGGGCTTGACCTCGCCCCGGAGGATCCCGTGCCCCTGGTGATGTTCGACCCGCCCTGCTCGTTCCGCTCGGCGGCCATCGAGAGCCTCGCGGCGGCGGGCCGGGCGCACCGGGTCTCCTTCACGAGCCCGAGCCTGTCTGGCTTGCGCATGGCGGCGGAAGCGGGCCTCGGGCTGACCGTGCGCACCCGGCACCTCCTCGCGCCTAGGCTCGACGACATGGGCGCACGGCTCGGTCTGCCGCCCCTGCCCGGCGTGGCTTTCGCGCTCTATGTGGGCGAGGGCAGCGCTCCCTGGCCGGCCCGGGACGATCTGGTGAACCTCTGCCGCCGCGGGTTCCAGGCCTAAGGCGGCCCCAACGAAAAAGCCCCGCCGTCTGGGCGGGGCGTTTCTCATGCAAGCCGCGCTGCGGCGATCAGGACGCGTCGCCCGAGCGGGCCACCTTCGTGCGCTTGAGTTCGGGGGTGAAATAGCCCTCGCGCGCCGGGATGTGATCCTCGTTGGTGGTGTTGGGGCGCATGCCCTCATGGGCGGTCTGGTGCGGCGGGATGTTGGTGGCGGTGCCGTTCTCCTGCTTCATGCGCAGGGCCTTCTCGGCATTGGCCTTCAGCTCCTCGCGCGCCTTTTCGGCGCGGCGTTTCCGGGGGCTGAAGCGGGCGAAGAAATCAAAAAGGGCCATGGGTCTTACTCCTTTGCGCGCGAGAGCACGCCGTCCTCTTCGTCGCTGCGATGGGTGGGAGGGGCCTTGACGGTGCGGGGATCGACGGGGATGTCCCGGGACGTGGCGATGGTCCCGGTGGAGTCGCCGATGTCCCGGGCCGCCTCGGCCTCCGCCGGGGTCCGGTTGGCGTCGGAGATCACCCGGCCGTTCTCAGTGGTGTCGCCGAAGGTCCGCGGGGTCACGGAGGGCTGCTGCTCGGCCGGGCTTTGCGGCACGCCCAGGCCCATTTCGGCATTGCGCGCCAGGTCCGCGCGGGCTTTTTCGGCGTCTGAACGCGGGTCGCGTGTCATGCAGGCCTCCTCGTCACTCGTGATCGCTGTCGCAGGGTCAATGCCAGCGCGGCGAGGGGGTTCCGCCTCTTGTCGTTCGGGATCGAAGCACCCACCTAAGCTTCGGCGGATGCTTCGAGGAAGGTCCGACATCGCAGGAGCCGCGCGAGCCTCCCAAGAGGGCGGGCGGATCCGAGGAGGGATGACAAATGGATTTCGAGAAATACACCGAGCGCGCCCGCGGTTTCGTTCAGGCGGCGCAGAATCTGGCCATGCGGGAAGGACACCCGCAGCTGGCTCCCGGCCACATGCTGAAGGTTCTTCTGGACGACCCGGAAGGCCTGTGCGCCGGCCTCATCGACCGGGCGGGCGGACGCTCCCGCGAGGCTCATGCGGCGGTCGAGCAATGGCTTTCCAAGCAGCCGAAGGTGTCCGGCTCGGCAGCCCAGCCGCAGGCCACCCGCGAGCTGATGCGCTTCTTCGACGCCGCCGAGAAGGCCGCCCAGAAGGCGGGCGATTCCTACGTGACCGTCGAGCGGATGCTGCTGGCTCTCGCGGTGGAGAAGGACTCGGAGGCCGGCCGGATCCTGGCGCAGGCGGGCGCCACCGCGCAGAACCTGAACAACGCCATCAACGCCCTGCGCAAGGGCCGCACCGCCGACAACGCCACGGCGGAAAACGCCTATGACGCCCTGAAGAAATACGCGCGCGACCTCACGGAAGCGGCCCGCGACGGCAAGCTCGATCCGGTGATCGGCCGCGACGAGGAGATCCGCCGCACGATCCAGGTTCTGTCGCGGCGCACCAAGAACAACCCGGTTCTCATCGGCGAGCCCGGCGTGGGCAAGACCGCCATCGTCGAGGGCCTGGCCCTGCGCATCGTCAACGGCGACGTGCCGGAATCCCTGAAGGACAAGCAGCTGCTGGCGCTTGACATGGGCTCCCTGATCGCGGGCGCAAAGTATCGCGGCGAGTTCGAGGAGCGCCTGAAGGCGGTGCTCGGGGAGGTGACGGCGGCGGACGGCGGCATCATCCTGTTCATCGACGAGATGCACACCCTGGTGGGCGCGGGCAAGGCCGACGGCGCCATGGATGCGTCGAACCTGCTCAAGCCGGCGCTCGCCCGCGGCGAGCTGCACTGCGTCGGCGCGACCACCCTCGACGAATACCGCAAGCACGTGGAGAAGGACGCGGCTCTGGCCCGCCGCTTCCAGCCGGTCTTCGTGAGCGAGCCCACCGTGGAGGACACGGTGTCGATCCTGCGCGGCCTGAAGGAAAAGTACGAGCAGCACCACGGGGTGCGTATCACCGACTCGGCCCTGGTGGCAGCCGCCACCCTGTCGAACCGCTACATCACCGACCGCTTCCTGCCGGACAAGGCCATCGACCTGGTGGACGAGGCCTCCTCGCGCCTGCGGATGCAGGTGGATTCCAAGCCCGAGGAGCTCGACAACATCGACCGCGAGATCGTGCGGCTCAAGATCGAGCAGGAGGCCCTGAAGAAGGAGACCG
>DATHAU010000263.1:0-4163 GCA_035296545.1 Microvirga sp. | reverse complement strand
AAAGAACCATCGCCCTGAGACGTGCTTTCCCGATGCCGCTCTCATCCAGACCCTCCGCTAGCAGCCAGCCTAGTCCGGAGCGGCGAGACAGAAAGCGCACTATGGTCGCCGGAATTTCTGCGCAATGTCTATCCGGCGCAGCCGGTCTAGGGCGTCAATCTGAAGGTTTGGGGAGACCAAAGCTCATTTTCCCGCAGCTTTCCTCAGCGCTTCATTGATCCTCTCCTGCCATCCGGGTCCCTCCTCCTGAAAGAAGTCGAGAACGTCCCGGTCAATGCGCAGGGTCACCATCTCTTTCACGCCGGGCAGAGAGGGCTTCTTCGGCGTTGGCGCGGCCGGTTTGGTCGTCGCTGTTTTGAAGGCGGCTTCGGCTGTCTTCCACGGATCACCTGCGGATCGCGTTCTGGTGGGCGGTTTTGTCATCGCTCAGCTCCTTCCTCGCCTGCATTGTCACAAAGTTGCCCCATGCAGAAAAGGGCAGCCGTTCGACCGGCATTGCCACACTCTTGCTAAGGCTCTTCTTCCGATCGCAATGGTGGCGGTGATGGTTCCCGCAACAGTCGGGGGATTTTCGCTTCCTCAGGTCGCCCGTGTTCGAATGCCTCGTCAAACCACCCGGTACCTTGAGCGTCGGGCAGAAAGAGGGTTGTCGGTCTTTCAGATATGGGCTCCGGTGAGAAGATGTCAGGGGTCGCGGGAAGAGACCCGAGGAGAGACGGGGCAGCCACCGGCTCAGAGGCAGGCTCCAGGCTTGGCTGTGGCGCTGGCTCCAGGACTGGCTCCGGCACCTGCGCTGTTTGTGCCGGTTCCGGCGCTGGTCCTTGCTCCTGTGCAGGCTCTGGAGCGGGCGATGATAGGGGTTCTGGCGCTGGCAGAGGTTCTGACGGAGCAGGTCTGGGTTGGAGCGCCGGTTCCTGCGCTGTTTCTTGCCTCGGCCCGCTCTCAGAATGAGGATCGATCCAACGTCTCTCTGCAGAAGTGGGTTGCGGTCCCGGTCTTGAAGCCTGGTCTGGCGGCGGTTGTTTCGGCAGGGACTTGGTTTCGAGGGTCCTCGGCAACGGGCTCGCCCTGCCATTTTTCAACTCCGCCTTTTCTTCGGGCTGTGAGTGCCGTCTGGCCCTCTCGCCCGTCACAACGGGGGGAGGGATGCCATTCACCGTCTCCTCCTGCTGCTCCCACGGACCAATGGCACATCCACGGACTGCCCATGCGAGCGAGCAGACCACCAGTGTAGTCAGCAATCGTCGCGCATTCATCCCGCCCCACCCTTGCTCTCCCCGGCAATCCCGATTTGATCACCAAACAGTTTAGGAATGGGTGAAGGCCGCAAACCTGCGGGCAGGCCGATCGGGCGCCGCTCCGGAGCGATTGAACCTGAGATCCGCCCGGCTATTCCAGGCTCGGGGAGCCATTGACTTGCGCGGCTTCCTCGGAGGTCACGGAGGATCGAGCGGCAGGGTCAGCTCGTATCTCTCCCGATGGAGCGCCTTGATCGCGCTCGTGTTCGGGCAGTACCGCAGAACCACAGGCGCCCAGCCGCAGTCGATATCATTGCGGCAGCGGCTCTTGGATAGGCAGCCGGAGCAGACGACGGTCATGTCGCGCATGACGGTGGAGTGGATGTTCTCTGTATTCTCAGGAGCAAGACCAAGAGCGCGCATCAGACGTGGCAACTCGGCCGCAGCCCCTGGACCCCGCGCCACCAGAGCTTCCAGCGCGTCCTGTGAAACTCCGATGTCGCGGGCGAGCGCCTCTCGTTGGTCTCGACCAAGGCCACCAAGTTCATAGGTCTGCACCCAGCGTGAGCGCCATTTCCTGATTGCCGCCGCCAATCCCATCGTCGCCTCCGGAGTGCTGTGCGAGAATGGCAGAGGTTGCGGAACGGCACTTTGATCTAACGCAACCCTGGGGCTTTTCCTTTGTCCGCTCGATCGGAGGCTAGATTGCTGCGCTCGGCTGCGCGGGTGAGGCCGCCTCGTTCGCCGAATTGCCAGTGTGAACCTGGATAACGTTGCTTGACTTGGCATGTGGCGGCGGCCTTTGCGCCCATCGCGGCGGCCCTGCTGCAGCGGGCTTGGCCGCCTGATGTCATGATCGCCTTGCGGTCGACGAGCTCCACGCGAGGACGCGTTCGGCATTCTAATCGTAAGGAGATGGAAAGCTCCTGAGCCGGCCTACCCCCCTCGATGAGGCTTGTAGCTGAGGATGTCCAATCGCTGGATCTCAGGAGGATCAACGAAGAGGTCGGGGGCTCGTTGGATCAACGTCACCGCAACTTGGCCCGCTAGGTGAGCGTCCCGCGCGCCTTCGTCCGGAAAAGCGTCGAAGATCGCAAACGTATTCTGATCGAACCGCAGCGCGTACCAAGTCGTCGTGCCGGGCTCCTCCTCGGCGAGGGTCAAAAGCGAACGCAGAAACTCCGCCGCTTCTTCTTCCTTGCCCGACTTGGCTTCCAGGGGCACATACAGCGCGAGCTTTGCCATGCCAGGATCGCTTTCAGCTACGGTTGAAACAGCCCGGAGATCATATGGAGCGAACCGAAGCAAAGCCTAGATCGATCCAATGACAAGATGTGAGCGGACAGGCAAGAGCCAGCGCAAAGGGCCGCCCACTTCCTATCGGCGACTTCATGGACCGACGAACAAAGTACTTCCTCCTGAGTTAGGAAGGCATCCATTCAGGTCGGAGAGGTCACTGTGCCGCGCTTCTATTTCGATGTGCGAGAGGGGGCAAGTTTCACACCCGACAATGGGGGCCTCGAGTTCGACAGCCTGGATGGCGCCGAACGCGCGGCGGCCGAGTTGGCTGCCGATCTCGGCCGGGACCGGCTGCCCAAGGGTGAGACCCGGGCGGTGACGGTCGAGTTGGCGGACGAGCATCGCCAGCGGGTTCTGACCGTAAGGGTGTCGATGGAGATCGACCGGGTGCACCCTCCACCGGAGCATTCGGACGGTGAGGATCAGCCCCCTCGGCGCGGGTCATAGCAACCTGACGGTACTCTGCTGATGGCTGGAACTCATCCTCACGCGTGCTGTGATTTGAGCGGTGATTGCAGCGCCCCTGCTCGGCGCGTCTGGTCCCCCGAGGTCGTGATCGCTCAAGGATTGACGAACTTCGAGCCAGGGCTTGTTCAGCGTGCCTTCAGGGAATTCGGCCCAGGGTCAAAGCTTGCAGGCCATCGCAAGGGCTCATGCCACGCATGGCACCTGGCGGCAGTCGCTCCCGCAGTCGAAGGATCAGTTGTGGACCCGAAGGAGGAGGCGAGGCGCTTTCTAAAGCTCGGGCGCACCATCGCGCGGCAAGCTGCGAGCCTGCCGGCGAACGAGCGTCGGGCCTTCATCAGGCGCGAGGTCGACGATCTGCGGCAGATGTATGAGCCGATCTACCGAGCAAAGGCATCCTCCTCGGGCAGGGAGTTGCTGGGCAGCATGGAAGGATGGGTGACGCAATTGGCGAAGATCCTGGAGAAGGACGGGTGACGAGGATCAGCTGATCTCCTGATGAACGGCCTGATCACTGGATTTCCGGAACGGCCGCATGGTCGTTCCCAGAGGGACGATCCCTCTCTCCCCGAGTTCAACGATGTTTGCCTTGATTTCGGCCTGGATGCGCTCAAGCCTTTCCTGAAGGAGCTCATACCGGCCCAGCAGTTCAATGTCCGTCATGCATGCCAACGGCGACGCGCGTCCCCCTTGGTAGGTGCCTCGCGCCACGCTACGCAATCTGGCCAGCATGGCTGGGCCGATGCGTGGGCAGCTCAACCACCGTGCATCCGAAACGCGGGCTACCTGCATATTTGTGGGATGTCTCCCGTTGAACTCGGTCAAGATGGCTTCTCTCACCCTGGCTGGGAAGAGTTCGAGAGGAAACGGCTCGTTCGTGGGCATCCTGCGCTCCACCAGGTGTCACTGGACTGTCACGGTTTGGGACAATCTTGGCCGAGATGTGGCGGCTCGTCCTCGCTATACCTATGGATTGCCGTAGCTCTGACGGAGATCACCTTTGGAGAAAGCTTGCCTCGCTCTGAGCCGCGCGGCAGGTGCTGAACCGGCAAGAGATTGCCTGACCGGCCGTTGCTGGCTACGAGAGAGCAACGACAGGCCCTTACCTCTACCAGGAAGCGAACCCATGGCGAGCCGACCAACGCAGGACGACGAGCGGAG
>DATHAU010000262.1:0-3311 GCA_035296545.1 Microvirga sp. | reverse complement strand
CTTGCGCATGTCCACGTGCTTCATGCCCGCGACCTGGGGCGCTCCTACTTGCCTTCAAGATCGCCCAGGCCGGATCAATAAGCAGGCTGCCGCTGGCTGCCCCACAGGTGGTGTGGGCCCGGCTCCAGCCGGCCTGGGTGCGCCGGTTGCCGCTCGTGGGGCAGGCCGGGCAAACCTGACCAGCTGAGACATCACCGGCAGCCGGCTAGTGAGCGGCTACGGGCTCGGCGGGCGCTCGGCCAAGCGGTCCTGCCGCTCCTGCTGCCGGCGGGCATCGACGGCTTCCCAAGCCATCTCCAGCCAGGCTTCGACCACGAGCACGCCGCAAGCGAGGATGCCCCAGAGGGGCAGGCTGAGCGCGACCGCGACGGCCGCGGAGGACGGCCAGGGCGCTTCCGGCACCCCCAGGAGCTGCAGCACCGGCGCGGGCGTGAGCTGCAGCAGCACATGGACCGGGAAGGCCAGCAGGCGGACCAGGACGAGCAGCGCTTCGTGGGCGGTGAACGCGCCGTCGCGGTTCAGGTCCCAGCCCTCGGCCGCGACCACGTAAACGGCGCCCGTGAGCAGGCCGACATTGAGCATGCAGGCCAGCCACCGCGCGGCTTCGGCTCGGATCCGGTCTCCGACCATGGTGGCATCTTGTCGGAGTGCCCCGATGCGCCGCAAGCGGATTCGCCGATCCGCGCGCCCGCTCGGTTTCAGCCCAGAAACCAGACCAGCACATACCCCTCAAGGGCGATCACGGCCGCGAGCACCAGGAAAAAGGCCCTCTCGGATCGAGCCGCCTGCTCCGCTTCGTCGCGTTCAGCAAGGGCGGCTTTGATGGATGCGGACATCGACATCCCTCCCCGACCGATACGTCGCATGCTTTTGTCAATCGCTGAAGATGCGATCCCATGAATTCTCTTCCATTTGATGCGTGTACTCTCTCGGGTGAAAGCGTCGCGCGAACGAGCTTTGCCCAAATGGGGCAGCGGTTGCTTGCTCGTGGTCGGCTTGGTTTTCTCGCGCAGGATGGCGCCGCCTCGAACCTTTCCTCGTGGGGCGGCATGGACGGCCGGGAGGTGACCCGCCGCTTCCGGACGCACCGGCCAAGGTTGCCGGTGTCGGTGGTGACACGAATGGCGACCGGCGTGCCCAGGCTGACCGGAGACGCACTCACACCATTTGTCGGACAGCCAACAGGAGCCTGCTTAGGGGCTTGACCCGCTGCCCTCAATGTCGAGCCTGCGCGCCGTCCCCACGCCTGTTCACCCTGGGCACTTCCGATGCATAGTCAGGTGCCACCGGTGAAAGCCGAGGGTTGCCAACACCGAGAGGGCTTTCCGGAATGGACGACGAATACCGGATTATTCATTCGCCCCTGGAGCGGCGCATCAGCGAACGCGGCATCTCCGTCGAGGTGCTGATCTACCGCGGCGAGGACGACGCTGGTTGGCTTCTCGAAGTGGTCGACCACGCCGGAGGATCGACCGTCTGGAACGAACCTTTCGCTTCGGATCGAGCGGCGCTCGATGAAGCGCTCCGGACCATCGCGCGCGAAGGGATTTCGAGTTTTGCCGAGGACGAGCCTCAGACTCTGCACTGACCGGTCGGGCTTCCCACCGGCACGAAGCTGAATGACGTTCGCTGCAACGATTCTGGTTCGCTGGCGATGCCGCGCAGCGGATCGCCGGTGACGTGCCGGCCATACGAGACGAGGCGCGGACTTGGCTGGGCGTGGAGATCTTGCCCTGCGCTGATGGTATCCCCGCCCTCCGCCTTACCCTTCGTAGCAACCCTTTGGCTTCCACATAGCGCTCCGAACGCGGCGGCTGCGACTACGGATCTCCTCGTCGGGATCGGCTACGGCAGGCAGCACTTCTTGTATTTCTTTCCGCTGCCACACGGGCACGGATCGTTGCGGCCAACCTTGGCGGATCGGGGCGACGCCCGGGTGTTCTGCTGGACACTGGCCGCATCCAGCCAGGGAAAGCCACCCGGCGGCAGGACCCTATACTTCGGTGCAGGTGTGGCACGGCCGGCCCTCAAACCGAGGGCGATTTCCACATCCTCTACGTCGCCGACAATCGAGATATCGACCGCATCCCGGCGGAATGCATCCCGGATCGCGTCAATCGCCTCAACTGCTCCTAGGTCGATCAAGGCCCACACCGCCAAGCCAGCGATCGTCGGATCCGTCTCAGCCTGTGGTTCCAGCATCCGCACCAGGATGCCGACGCATTCGGTCCGGCACTCCGGATGTCGCGCGGCGATCTCCTTGATCCCGGATAAGGCTGTGGAGACCGCCGGTTCCGGGTTCGACCGATCCGACAGGAATGCGGAAAGAGGTGAAATCGCCGCCTGCCCGATCATGCCGAACACCGCGGGAAGTTCTTCGGCGGCCGCCTCGTCGTCCTCGGCCGCTCTGAGGAGCGCCAGCAACGGCAAGACTGCCTCTTCGGCACGCAACTGCCCCAAAGCACGCCAAGCGTGTGTGGGAGCCCACACCTCGCTGCTGGTCGATCCTGCCTGGTTCAACGCGGCATCACAGGCCATGCGGATCAAGTCACCGATATGCTCGCGCTGAAGTCCGAACCGCGCACAATAATCAAGCCACCCGGACGGATTGTAGCTGTGAGCCTCGCCAATACTCAGTAGTTGTTGAACTGGGGCTGCGTAACCAGCACCGCGTTCGCCTTCTGGAGATCCGTTCATTGCGAGCCAAACATCACCCATGCGGCCGATATGGTGAGGCACTGCGACCGGCCCAATAGCAGGGAGCCTCGCCTGCTTTGGCATCCGTGCGGCTGACCGCGTTGTAGATTACGCCCCAGGAGACGTGAGCAATTACGCTCCCGGCGTCGCGCATCGTGCCGACGACTTCCTGGACGCCGACAAAGGCCGAGTCGGGCGAGGACAGGTAGCACAACAGGAAGTCGCCCTTGCTGATCCTCGCAACACGGCCCCGGGCGCCCTCAGGGAAACCTGCTTCAGGAGGGCAGCCCGCGTCTCGCCATTCCTTGAAGGTTTTCCGGGAGAAGAGGCTGGTCCAGTAAGTCGGCATGTCGGCGCCCGGTTCGCTGCAGGATGGAGAGCGCGGCACGGCGCCGACCGCAGGCTAACAAAGGGAGGGATTTCTGGGAAGCGAGCGGCACCATCTCCGCAATTCGGCCCACCCCATGGGCCATTATTGATGACTAAACTTTTATCCGGTTCCGGGGTGGCGAACCGGATCTGCTACGAGGGTCGCGGTGAGGTCGCCGATGAGGGCTTTGCTCCGGAACCGGGCTGCGCTCCTCGGGACTGCGCAGCTACGCCGCCTGTTCGCT
>DATHAU010000261.1:0-7297 GCA_035296545.1 Microvirga sp. | reverse complement strand
GGACCTGGTGCAGGTGGTCAAGCCCGAGGGCGACCTGATCGAGGACGTGTTCCTGGTCATGCACCGCCGCAGCCGCAACCGCCCCAACGTGGTGCGGGTGGCCAACGCCCTGGCGGCCCTGTTCAAGGGCAACCAGAAGGCCCTCGCGGGAGGGTGAGGTCTCGCGTCGAGATGCAGGCGCCCTATCGGTCGAACAGGGTGGCCTCATGGCCGATCGCGGGGGATCGATGAAGGCGCGAGGGATTATGCGCGGCACGCGCCCCTGGCGCATGAGCATTCCGCAGAAAACCTCGCGTCAGGTATAGAAGTAGCGGGTCAGGTGGAAGAAGACCGGAGCCGCAAAGCTCACCGAATCCATGCGGTCGAGGACGCCGCCGTGCCCCTGCACCATGGTTCCCCAATCCTTGGCTCCCATCGAGCGCTTCACCGCCGACAGCGACAGGCCGCCCAGAAAGCCCGCGATGACGGCGATGCTGGCCATGATGGCCGCAGCCGGGGGCGAGAAGGGCGTGATCCACCAGAGGGCCGCGCCGGCGGCGACCGCCGACAGGCCGCCGCCGACAAGTCCCTCGACGGTCTTGGAGGGGCTGATGACCGGAGCGATCTTGGTCTTTCCCAGCAGCTTGCCGAAGACGTACTGCATCACGTCGCTCAGTTGCACCACGGCGGTCAGAAAGAACAGCAGCAGGAAGCTCTGGCCCTCGTAGCCCGGGATTTGAAGAAGGATCAGCGCCGGGGCGTAGCTGATGCAGTAGACCGTGAGCATCACCCCCCATTGAATGCGGCTGATCCGCGACAGGAAATTCGCCGGATCTCCCTGGAGGGAAGACAGGCTGGGAAGGAGAAGGAAGCCGTAGACGGGAATCAGGATCGTGAACAATCCGTACCAGTCCAACCAGACCAGCCAGTAATGCAGGGGCAGCAGGACATAGAAGGCTGCCGCCAGGGGCACATGGTCGGCCCGCTGCGTCGGCATGAGCGATACGAATTCGCGCAAGGTGTAGAAGGATGTGAGCGCGAACAGCAGAAGGGTCGCGCTGAACCCCAGGACGGAGCAGGCCGCGAAGATGGCGACCATCACCCACCATGACCGGATGCGGGCATTGAGGTTCGCAACGGTGGCGACGCCCGCCTCCGACGTGACCTTGCGCGCCAGAACGGCGCCGACCTGGGAGGCGACCACGAGAAGGGCGCTGACGAGCCCGAACAGGATCAGGGATTTGTCGAACGCGCCCATTACGGCATCGCCTCGACGGGCGGGGCAAGCGCCGCGACGGCGGCCCGCGCGCGCTCCAGGAACTGCTCCTTGCCTTCGTCCTCGATCGGCTCCAGGGCAGCCCCGAAATGGGTGCGGCAGATGATGGGAAGGGGCAGGTAGGCCCCTTTGGGAAGGGAGCGCGCGGGGTTGTCCAGATAGGCGGGGATCAGCTCCGCGCCCGGGAACTCCATGGCCAGTCGATACAGGCCGCTCTTGAAGGGGCCGGGGATCCGGTCGCCCGATCGGGTTCCTTCCGGAAAGAGGATGAGCGAACGGCCCTCGGCCAGCACCTTGCGCAGGGGCGCGAGGGCGTCGCCCGAGGCCGACGATCGCGATCTGTCCACAAGAACCGCGTTCAGGCCCTTCTGCGCCAGAAAGCGCTTCACCGTTCCCGTGCCCCAGTAATCCTGGGCCGCGGCCGGGTGGGTCGTGGCGCGAAGCTCCCTCGGCAGGGCGGACCACAACAGCAGCGCATCGAGATGGCTGCCGTGGTTGGCGAAATAGATGCGCTGCCTCTCCTGCGGGACCGTCCCGACCCAATGGGCATGGCCGCCCACGAGGAAGCGCGTGAGGCCGATGAGAACGAGGTCGATCATGGCTGCGCCCGCCCGGCGCCTGTGACGCGACCGGCGATGGCCCTGGTGCGGGTGACGCAGGTTGCCGCCGCTCCCGCCAGCATGATCCAGGCGGCGACCCGAAGAGCATAGCGCTCCTGCCACAGGAAGGCTTCGGCAAGGGCGAGAACGCAGGCTGCGGTCAACAGCGCCATGCGATGCTGCTTGGCCATGGGCCCGCGGAAATCCTGCGCCTGCCCGAGAGCGCCTCCGAACACCCGGATATAGGCGGTCAGGGCGGCCCCGAGGGCGCAGGCCCAGCCCAGCCAGGACGAACCGGCGGCGTATCCCATGGCCAGGATCAGCAGGGTGTCGGCGACCCGGTCCGGGAATTCATTGTAGAGCGCGCCGAGGGCGGAGCCTCGCCCGCCCTCCACGGCGACCATCCCGTCGAGCAGGTTGCACAGGAGGCGCAGCTGAATGCCCGCCACGGCCGCGAGGTAGAGCAACGGATGCCCGGGGGCGTAGAGAAGGGCGATGGAGCCTGCCGCTGCGAACAGGACGCTGGCGAGCGAGATCTGGTTGGGGGTGACTGGGGTTCTGAGCAGGGCGCGGGTCAGGCTCCTGGCGAAGCCGCTCCGACGGGCGGCGATGGGCCGTCGCCCGTCTTGCGCTCGGTCGTCCGCAGGTTCGCAGGGGCGCGTGGCCATTGGCGGCTCTCGACAACCCGGACTTGAGCGGGCGACAACCGAATATCATTGCAAACGGCGACGCGTCAAATGACGGCCCGCCGGATCGACGAGAAGCCGAAGGCCCAAAGCGCCGCAAGCTCCTGCAGGCAAGGATCGCGAGGTTCGGCCCCGGCAGGCTCGGAAGGAGGCCGGTTCTCTCACCCCCGTGTCGCGCGCCTGCCGGAAGCCGCCTTGGCTCCCGCCCCCGGCAGGTTCCCCAGGGCATGGGCCAGCACCTTCTTCATGGCCCCCGGCAGGGCCTCCTCGTGCAGCTGCATCCGGGGCGTCCAGCGCATATCCTCCGGGGCGGGGGTGCCCTTCGGGACCTTGGCGAAGAGCACCGTCAGCTCCAGGGGGAAATGGGTGAACGCGTGGCGCACGATGCCGGGCAGGCGCTGCCAGCGGGCCTCCATGGGCGCGTCGAGCACCGCGCGGGAGGGCTCGTAGTCGGGCTCCCAGGGGCTGGTGGGCGGCTCGGCCATGCCGCCGAGAAGCCCCTGCGGCGGGCGGGTGCGGAGCAGGATGGTGTCGTCGGCGCGCAGCACCACGAAGGCCGCGCCCCGGCGCAGGGGCCCGCTCTCCTTCTTGTGCTTCTTCGGGAAGGCCTCCTGGAGGCCCGCGGCCCGGGCCCGGCAGGGCGTCATCCAGGGGCAGAGGGCGCAGGCCGGGCGCTTGGGCGTGCAGATGGTGGCGCCGAGATCCATGAGGGCCTGCGCGAAATCCCCCGGCCTTTCGGCGGGAACGAGGGCTTCGGTGAGGGAGCGAATCAAGGGCCTTGCCCTCGGCAGCGGCTCCTCGACGGCATGGAGGCGCGACAGGACCCGCTCCACGTTGCCGTCCACCGCCGCCGCCTGCCGGTCGAACGCGATGGCCGCCACCGCCGCCGCCGTATAGGGGCCGATGCCCGGAAGCTTCAGCAGCTCCGCCTCCGTGGACGGGAAGCGCCCGCCATGCTCCTCCGCCACCGCCTTGGCGCAGGCGTGGAGGTTGCGGGCGCGGGAGTAGTAGCCGAGCCCCGCCCAGGCCTGCATCACCGCGTCCGCCGGGGCGCCTGCCAGGGACTCCACCGTGGGAAAGCGCTCCAGGAACCTGATATAGAAGGGTTTGACCGCCGCCACGGTGGTCTGCTGGAGCATGATCTCGGACAGCCACACCCGATAGGGGTCCGCGGCCTCCCCTGCCCGGGCGCGCCAGGGCAGGACCCGCCGGTGGCGGTCGTACCAGACGAGCAGGCTCTCGGGGGTGGGCTTGGTGACGCTCGAAGCGGGCGTTAACATGTCCTGTGGCATAGCCGTCCCGGCAGCATATTCCAACGCGGCGTTTGGACATTCGACATGAGACGACCGAGGCCCCTGGCCCGACCCCTGGCGGAATTTCTCGACGCCTGCCTCAGCCCGAGCCTGGCGGCGCAGGGCTTCGCCACCTCCGACGTGATCATGGCCTGGCCGGACATCGTGGGCGAGCGGCTCGCCGCCTTCACCCAGCCGCTGAAGATCGAATGGAAGCGCAAGGCCCCCCACGCGGACCCGCAGGCGCGGCCCGACGCCGCAACCCTGGTGGTGCGGGTGGAGAGCGCGTTTGCCCTCGAGCTCCAGCACCTGGCCCCGGCCGTCATGGAGCGGGTCAACACCTATTACGGCTGGCGCTGCATCGGAAAGCTGGTGCTCAAGCAGGGGCCCGTGCGGCGGCCCGAGAAGAAGCGCCCGCCGGTCAGGACGCTGAGCCCGGCGGATCGGGAGAAGGTGAGCGCCGCCCTGGAGCCCATCGCGGAGGAGCGCCTGAGGGCCGCCCTCGACCGGCTCGGCCAGGCGGTCGTCGGCTCCGTGGACGGGTCGGGCCCGCGCACGAAAGCGTGACGGATACGGCGCTTGCCTCGGGAGCCGTCTCATTCTACCGCAGGACGAAATCTCCCCAGACGGCATCTCCAGGAGCCCTTGCCCCATGATCACCCGGCGTCAGACGCTTCAGCTACTCGGCACCGCGGCCGCCGCGGCCTTCCTCGCCACCAGCCTGCCCGCGCTCGCCCAGAACGTGTCCGTTCAGGATCTTTCGGTCCAAGGACCCCTCGGCGACGTGGCCCTCGGCCCCGAGACGGCCAAGGTGACCATCGTCGAATACGCGTCCCTCACCTGCTCCCACTGCGCCGCCTTCCACAAGGAGACCTGGCCGGAGCTGAAGAAGCGCTATCTCGACACGGGCAAGGTGCGCTTCACCCTGCGCGAGTTCCCCCTCGACCCCCTGGCCACCGCCGGCTTCATGCTGGCCCGCTGCGACGGCAACGCCAAGTACTACCCCATCTCCGACCTGCTCTTCGAGCAGCAGCGCAACTGGGTCTTCACCGACAAGCCCCTGGACGCCCTGCGGGCGCTCATGCGGCAGGCCGGCTTCTCCCAGGAGAAATTTGACGCTTGCCTCCGGGACCAGAAACTTTATGACGCAGTGAATGCGGTGAAGAACCGGGGCGTGGAGCAGTTCAATGTGGACTCCACCCCGACTTTCTTCATCAATGGGCAGCGTCACGCCGGAAACATGTCGATCGATGAACTCGAGAAGGTCATCAAGCCTCTGCTGGGCGAGTAGGCTTCCCCGCCCCGTCCCCGCGGAGCGAGCCGGGAAGGCGCGTCCATGAAGCTGACGCGCCTTCGCATCGCAGGGTTCAAGACCTTCGTCGAGCCGATGGAGTTCCTGATCGAGCCGGGCCTTACCGGGGTGGTCGGCCCCAACGGCTGCGGCAAGTCCAACCTCGTCGAGGCCCTGCGCTGGGTCATGGGGGAGAACTCCCACAAGAACATGCGCGCCACGGGGATGGACGACGTCATCTTCTCCGGCTCCGGCAACCGCCCCGCGCGCAACTCGGCCGAGGTGATGCTCACCATCGACAATGCCGAGCGCACCGCGCCCGCCGCCTTCAACGACACGGAAATCCTGGAGATCTCCCGCCGGATCGAGCGCGAGGAAGGCTCCACCTACCGGGTCAACGGCAAGGAGGTGCGCGCCCGCGACGTGCAGATCCTGTTCGCCGACGCGGCCACCGGCGCGCGCTCGCCCTCCCTGGTCCGGCAGGGCCAGATCAGCGAGATCATCTCGGCCAAGCCCCAGTCCCGCCGGCGCATCCTGGAGGACGCGGCCGGCATCGCGGGCCTTCACGCCCGCCGCCACGAGGCGGAACTGCGGCTCAAGGCGGCGGAGGACAACCTGCTGCGCGTCGAGGACGTGATCCGCGAGCTGGAAACCCAGATCGAGAGCCTGAAGCGCCAGGGCCGGCAGGCCTCCCGCTACAAGAACCTCTCGGCCCAGATCCGCCGCCTGGAAGCCCTGATGTACGCCATCAGCTTCGCCGAGGCCCGGGAGCAGGCGGCCGCCGCGGAGCGCCAGGTGGCGGACGACCTCAAGGCCGTGGCCGACCTGACCCAGGAGCAGACCCGGTCCGCCACCGCCCAAGCCGTGGCGGCCCACGCCCTTCCGGCCCTGCGCCAGAGGGAAGCCGAGGCGGCCGCCGCCCTGCAGCGCCTGACCCATGCCCGCAACGAGCTCGAAGCGGAGGAGCGCCGCTCCAAGGAGCGGGTGACCGAGCTGGAGCGCCATATCAGCGACCTCAACCGGGACATCGCCCGCGAGGCGGCGCAGCGCAGCGACGCCGGATCCACCATCGAGCGCCTCCGGCTGGAAGAGGCCGAGATCGCAAGGGGCGCGGAGGGGGCGGACGACGCCCGCGCCGCTGGCGAGGAGCGCCTGCGCGGGGCGGAGGCGGAGCTTGCCGAGGCCGAGGCCGCTTTAAGCGCCCTTCAGGCCCAGACCTCCGACCTCAACGCCCGCCGGGCGGCCCTGGAGCGGGCCGTGCGCGAGGAGCGGGACCGCGCCGCCCGCTTCACCGCCGAGAAGGAGCGGCTCGAGCACGAGGTCGCGGCCCTGTCCGCCTCCGCCGACGCCGCCGCGCCCATCGACTCCTTGCGCGAGGAAGCGGCCATCGCCGAGGAGACCGCCGGGAGCGCGGAAGAGAGCGCCATCGAGGCCCGGGAGGCCTTGAGCCTGGCCCGGGAGGCGGAGAACCGCCTGCGCCAGCCCCTCAGCGAGGCGGAGCGCCGGGCGCAGCGCCTGGACACGGAGGCGCGGACCCTGGCGAAGCTCGTCACCTCGGCCACCGGCGACCTCTGGCCCCCGGCCCTCGACCGGATCACGGTTCGGAAAGGCTACGAGACGGCCCTCGGCGCGGCCCTCGGGGACGACCTCGAAGCTTCCACCCATTCCTCGGCACCGGCCCATTGGGCCGAGACGGGACACGGCGAGGGCGACCCGGCCCTGCCGGAAGGCGTCACCTCCCTGGCGGAGCTTGCCGAGGCCCCGGAGGCGCTCCAGCGCCGCCTGCGGCAGATCGGCGTCGTCGACAAGGCGGACGGGCTTCGCCTGCGCGACGGGCTGAAGGTGGGCCAGCGCCTCGTCTCGCGGGAGGGCGACCTGTGGCGCTGGGACGGCTTCACCAACGCGGCGGAGGCCCCCTCCCCGGCGGCAAGGCGGCTTGCCGAAAAGAACCGCCTCGGCGACCTGGAGCGCGAGGCCGCAGGGGCCCGCGAGGCGGCCGAGCACCTGCGCCGCGGGGCGGAAGAGGCGGCCGAGGCCGTGCGCCGGGCCGCCGCCCATGAGGCGCGGGCCATCGAGGCCGCGCGCCAGGCGCGCCAGGCCCTCGACGGGGCCCGCACCAGGCTTGCCGCCGCCGAGCGGCGGGAAGCGGAGCTCGGCCAGCGCCGCTCCGCCCT
>DATHAU010000260.1:0-1903 GCA_035296545.1 Microvirga sp. | reverse complement strand
TAGGTGGCGAGGCGGAAGCCCTTGTCGGGCTCGAAGCGCTTGACGGCCTGCATCAGGCCCACATTGCCTTCGGACACCACCTCGCTGATCGGCAGGCCGTAGCCGCGATAGCCCATGGCGATCTTGGCCACGAGGCGCAGGTGGGACGTGACGAGCTTGTGGGCGGCTTCGCGGTCGCCATGCTCGCGCCAGCGTTTGGCCAGCATGAATTCCTCGCTCGGTTCCAGCATCGGAAACTTGCGAATCTCGTCGAGGTAGCGCGAAAGGCCCCCTTCATTGGCAAGCACCGGAAGCGCTGCGGCCATGTCTTATCCTCCTTTGGCTCCCTCTTCTCCAGGAGGCGAGCCTGAAGCGGCCTCCCTTCGGCCGACCGCCCTGCTTGACATTATAGGCTGTTCGACAATGTCCGAATAGAGGCATCGGCCTTCAAGACGTAGTGAACGCCTGGGAAGCGCAGGGGTGCCAGCGTGGCCGCTTTTTGCGACGGATTGCCGCTTCGGCCGGGGAATGGCATGTCGTTGGTCGTTGGTGGTCAGTAGTTGGTAGTTTGTCGTTCGTCGTGAGGACGCGCTGACATCCAAGACCACCAACCAACAACCACTAACGACCAACCCCCAACCCCCGCAGGCGCTCCAGCAAGGCCGCCATATCGGGCGGCAGGGGGCTCTCGAAGCGCAGGAATTCTCCCGTGCGGGGGTGCTCGAAGCCGAGCACGGCCGCGTGAAGCGCCTGCCGGTTGAGGGCCCTGAGCGCCGCCTGCTGCGCCTCGCCCAGGCGGTTGGCCTTGGTCTTGAAGCCGGAGCCGTAGACCCGATCGCCCAGGAGCGGATGGCCGATATGGGCCATGTGCACCCGGATCTGGTGGGTGCGGCCGGTCTCCAGCTCGCACCGGACCAGGCCCGCCAGGGGATTGGCCGGGGGCAGGGCCTCCAGCGCCTCGTAATGGGTGATGGCGTGGCGGCCGCGCTCGTCCGACACCACCGCGATCTTCTCCCGGTTGTGGGGGCTGCGCGCCAGGGCGGCCTCGACGACGCCCCGCCTGCGCTCCGGCATTCCCCACACGAGGGCGAGGTAGATCCGCTCCAGGGGGCCCGTGCGGCCGTGGTCGGCGAATTGCTCGGCGAGCCCCTGGTGGGCGAGGTCGTTCTTGGCCACCACGAGCAGGCCCGACGTGTCCTTGTCCAGCCGGTGCACGATGCCGGGCCGCCTGACCCCGCCGATGCCCGACAGGCTCTCGCCGCAATGGGCGATGAGCGCGTTGACCAGGGTGCCGGATTCATGGCCCGCCGCCGGATGGACCACGAGCCCGGCCGGCTTGTCGATCACGATCACGTCGCCGTCCTCATGGACGACGGGGAGCGCCATGGCCTCGCCCAGGGGCTCGGCGGCGGCCGGCGGCGGCACCGTAAGCGCAATGCGCGCTCCCGCCGCGACCTTGCGGCCGGGATCGAGAACCGGCGTCCCGTCCACGGTCACCTGGCCCTCCCGGACAAGGGCCTGCAGGCGGCTGCGCGACAGGCCGCCCGCCAGCCCCGCCAGCACCCGGTCCAGCCTCTCGGCCGCCACGCCCTCTTCCACAATCCAGTCCCGCCGGGTCGAACCGCTCACCGCATCCTCGTTTGTAGCGCCCCGTCGCTTTTTTGGCGCGAAAGGGCTTGAAGGGATTCCGAAGGGTGGTTATACGAGCGGGCTCAACCTTGCTAGCTCCCTTCGTCTAGCGGTCTAGGACGTCGCCCTCTCACGGCGAAAACAGGGGTTCGATTCCCCTAGGGAGCGCCATTGTTTTCAATGGCTTACAGGTTCGACGCCTTTCATCTCACAGATCCGTCTCACACAAACGTCTAACTTGGCGCCGACTCTATGCGCCGGCTAATAGCCGCGTTAGGCCGTATGGGCTCATTTA
>DATHAU010000259.1:0-1562 GCA_035296545.1 Microvirga sp. | reverse complement strand
GAAGCGCAGGGGAAGGAGAGCCTGTCGCGCTTGGGCATGGACCGCTTTCGTCACTTCGCTCAGCCCCACGATGACAGCCGTGGGAGCGCCCTCACACCGGAAACCCGAAGCCGCGCAGCTCCGCGGCCAGATCCATCGGCTCGGCGTAGTGGATCGCCAGCATGCCGATGTTGCGGGCGGCCTCCACATTGGCGCGGGAATCGTCGATGAAGACGCAATCCCCTGCCTCGAGGCCGTAGCGGTCGAGGAGGAGGCGGTAGATCGCCGGATCGGGCTTCAGGAGGCCCTCGTCGCCGGACACGATGGCGCCGTCGAACCCGGCCAGGAACGGGAAGCGCTCCTGCGCCAGCCGGAACTTCGGGCCTGAGAAATTGGTGATGCAGTAGTTCGGCGCCCCGGCCTCCCGCAGGCGCGCGAGGAGAGCCACGTTGTCCTCGAACACCCCCGAGACGGTCTCGTGCCAGCGTTCATGAAAGGCGCGGATGGGGCTTTCGTGCCGGGGATGATCCTTGATCAGCAGGGCCACCGCCTCGTCCCAGTCCCGGCCCCGGTCCTGCTCCACGTTCCAGTCATGGGTGCAGACGTTGGACAGGAACCACTCCATCTCCGCCTCGTCGTCGAAGATGCTGCGGTAGAGGTGGCGCGGGTCCCAGCGCAGCAGGACGTTGCCGATGTCGAACACGACGGTGGTTGGATTTTGTTGAACGCTCAAGGATGCCCCCCTTTGTCTCGCGCCCTGCCTTTAAACCGTCGGAGCGGGCCGAGCCATGGCGAAAATCTGCGGGGCACCCCCTCAACGATGCGCGGCCGACGGCCGTTGCGATGAATCCCGGCGGGGCTGAGCCGGCGACGGGCGGCGCATCCGGGCTTGATTTCAGGGGAGCGCACCGGCACTGATGTGGCCATGATGGAGCATGTATCGGTCCTGCAATATGCCCTGGTCGCGCTCTGCGCCATGCTGGCCGGGACCATCGGCGGGATCGCCGGCTACGGCACGGGGCTCCTGATGCCCCTGGTCCTGGTGCCCATCGTTGGGGCCGAGCCCGTGGTGCCGATCATCGGCCTGTCGGCCCTGCTCACCAATGCCAGCCGCATCGCGGCCTTCCGGGGCGATCTCGACACCCGCCGCGCCCTCCTGATCGGCGGCATGGCCTTGCCCACCTGCATGATCGGGGCCTACGGCTATACCTTTCTCGGCGGACGCGGCGCGGCGATCGCCATCGGGACCTTCCTGATCCTCATGGTGCCGGCCCGGCTCCTCCTCAAGCGGCTGCAGGTGCGCCTGTCGGGCGGCGGTCTTGCGGCCGCCGGGGCGGGCTATGGCTTTCTCGTGGGCGGGACGGCGGGCTCCGGCGTGGTGCTGCTGGCGATCCTCATGGCGTCGGGACTGAACGGGCGGGCGGTCATCGCCACGGATGCGGCGGTCTCGCTGGTCCTGGGCGCTGTGAAATCGGGGGTCTTCCAGGCCTTCGGAGCGCTCCCGGTCTCGTCCTGGATCATGGCGCTCATCATCGGCGCGTCGGCCACGCCCGGGGCCTTCATCGCCAAGCGGCTCACCGGGG
>DATHAU010000258.1:0-4004 GCA_035296545.1 Microvirga sp. | reverse complement strand
GCATGCATGTGATCTACAGGATGATCGAGGCCACGGACGGCAAGCAGGACGCCCAGAAGGCGGTGGATGCGGTCAAGGGCCTGTCCTGGACCAGCCCGCGCGGCCCCGTGAGCATCGACGCCGAGACCCGCCACATCACCGAAAACATCTACCTGCGCGAGGTGGTGAAGGGGCCCGACGGCAAGACCTACAACAAGGAAATCGAGACCTTCCCGAACCAGAAGGACCCCGGCCTCGCCACCCAATAGGCGCCGGGCCGTCCGACGGGCGCGGCGGCTTGAAGCCGCGCCCTCCACCTCTCGTTCCAGGGCAGGGGCCGACCGAGACGTTCACATGCTGACGACGCTGAGCATTGCGACCGACGCCTTCGCCTACGGCATGGCGCTCTTCATCATCTGCATCGGCCTGTCCCTCACCATGGGCCTGATGCGGGTGGTGAACCTGGCGCATGGGGCCTTCGCCATGGTGGCGGGCTATATCGCGTCCTACGCGGCGCGCGATCTCGGGATGGGCTATGCGGCCGGCGTCGTGCTTGCGGTGGCGGGAACGATCATCCTGTCCGTTCCCCTGGAGCGGCTGCTGTTCCGCCGCATCTACGGGAGCCCCGAACTCACCCAGGTGCTGATGACCATCGGCATCACGTTCTGCGTCATCGGCGTCACCAACTACTTCTTCGGCCCGACCCTGAAGACCATTCCGCTGCCGCAGGCCCTGAGCCAGCCGGTGGATCTGGGCTTCCGGAGCATCGCGGGACACAGGCTCTTCGTCATGCTCTGCGGCCTCGCGGTGGCCGGAGGGCTCTGGTTCCTCATCGAGAGGACGGGCTTCGGCATCAGGCTGCGGGCCACCGTGGACAACGCCGCCATGGCCGATGCCCTGGGGGTGAAAACCCAGGCGGTCTATGCGGCGAGCTTCGCCATCGCCATCGGGCTTGCGGCCTTCGGCGGCGTGGTGGGGGCGGAGTTCCTGCCCATCGAGCCCTATTACGCCCTGCGCTACATGGTGACCTTCCTGGTGGTGGTGTCGGTGGGCGGCGCGGGCTCGATCCCCGGCGCGCTGGTCGCCTGCCTCCTGCTCGGCGCCATCGACACCACCGGGCGCTATCTCATGCCGGAATTCGGCAACTTCTTCTTCTACGCCGCCGTGATCGCCATCGTGTGCCTGTTCCCGCAGGGCTTCTTCGGAAAGGCGCAGTAGCGTGCAGGTGATCGCTCAAACCGGCAAAGTGGCGGCGGCCTCGCCCGCGGCCAGGGGGCGCTGGCTGCGCGACGGGATCGGGCTTCTTCTGATCATCGTGGCCGGCGCTGCCGGCTATTGGCTGTTTCCGGACAACCTGGCCCTGCTCACCCGGATCGTCGCCATCGCGCTTCTGGTTTTGTCCCTCGACCTGATCGTCGGCTATTGCGGCGTGGCCTCCCTGGGACAGGCGGCCCTGTTCGGCGCAGGCGCTTACGCGGCGGGGATCGCCTGCGTGAACGGGATCACGGAGCCGCTGGCGCTCATCGCCATCGGCGCGGCCGCCGGAGCCGCTGCGGGCCTCGTCATGGGCACGATCATGCTGCGCGCCCACGGGCTGGCGCAGCTCGTCCTGTCCATCGCCATCGTGCAGCTCTTCCACGAGGCGGCCAACAAGGCCTCCGCCTATACGGGCGGCAGCGACGGCCTTGCAGGGCTCGCCCTCAGCCCGCTCTTCGGGGTGTTCGAGTTCGACCTGTGGGGGCAGACCGCCTATCTCTTCGGGCTCGTCCTGCTGGTGGCGGTGTTCGTGGTGCTGAAGTTCATCGTGGCCTCCCCCTTCGGCATGCTGTGCCGGGGCATCAGGCAGGACCCGGTCCGCATCCGCGCCATGGGAGCCTTCGTGTTCCCGGTGCTCCTCAAGATGTTCGTGATCTCCGGAGCCGTGGCCGGGATGGGCGGGGCCCTTGCGGCGATCTCCACCCAGGTGGTCGGGCTCGACAGCGTCAGCTTCGAGCTCTCCGCCAACGCCCTCGTCATGCTGGTCCTGGGCGGCCTCGGCACCCTCTACGGGGCGCTGGTGGGAACCGTGATCTTCATGGGCTTCGAGCATGTGGTCTCGGCCATCAATCCGTTCCACTGGATGACCATGGTCGGAGCCCTGCTGGTCGCCGTGGTGCTCGCCGCGCCCGGCGGCCTCGGCGGGCTCCTCGACCGGATCTTTTCGTCGGGCCGCGGCCGGGGAGGGGGCCCATGAGCGAACTCTTCCGCGTCGAGGGGCTGTCGAAGTCCTTCGGCGGCCTCGTGGTCAGCCGCAACATCTCCCTCGGCCTGCCCCCGGGAGAAAGGCTTGCCCTGATCGGCCCCAACGGGGCGGGCAAGACCACCTTCGTCAATCTGGTCACCGGGCAGCTCAAGCCCAGCGCCGGGCGGGTGGTTCTCAACGGCGAGGACGTGACGTCCTTGAGCGCCGTTCATCGGGTCCGCAAGGGGCTCGTGCGCACCTTCCAGGTGACCCGGCTCTTCTCCGACCTGACGCCGGAGGAGCATGTGACGCTCACGGTCCTGCAGCGGCAGGGAAAGGCCTCGCGGATTCTCGCTCGCTTCCACGGCGATTCGGCGGTGTCCGACGAGGTCGCCGGAATTCTCGCCACCCTCGGCCTGCTCGACGTGGCGCGGCGCAAGGTGGGCGAGATCGCCTACGGCCAGCAGCGCCTGCTGGAGATCGCCATCGCGCTTGCCCTGAAGCCCAAGGTGCTGCTCCTCGACGAGCCGGCGGCAGGGGTGCCGTCCAGCGACACGCCGCGGATCGAGGGGGCGCTCGAGCGCCTGCCGCCGGGGCTCGCCGTGCTCATGATCGAGCATGACATGGACCTGGTGTTCCGCTTCGCCCGGCGCGTGGTCGTGCTGGCGGCGGGCGAGATCATCTTCGAGGGCCCGCCGTCGGAGGTTGCCGCCCATCCGAAAGTGCGTGAAGCCTATCTGGGGAACTATGCCCATGCCCGCAGCGTCGCTTGAAGTGCGCCGGTTGAGCGCGGGCTACGGCCCGACCCTGGTGCTGGAGGACGTGTCCTTCTCGGTGCCCTCCGGCGCGCGCCTGTCGATCCTCGGCCGCAACGGCATGGGCAAGACCACCCTGCTGTCGAGCCTCATGGGGCTGAACCGCCGCTACGGCGGCGAGATCCTGGTGGACGGGGCCGACGTGGCGGCCTTGAGAAGCTCGGAGCGCGCCCGGCAGGGCATGGGCCTCGTTCCCCAGACCCGGGACATCTTCCGCTCGCTCACCGTGGAGGAGAACCTGATCGTCGGCATCAAGGACCGGCCGCGAAGCGCCATCCGGGAGGCCTACGACATGTTCCCGCGCCTGCACGAGCGCAGGGGCAATCTGGGCTGGCAGTTGTCCGGCGGCGAGCAGCAGATGCTCTCCACCGCCCGCACCATCCTGGGCCGTCCCTCGGTGCTGCTGCTCGACGAACCTCTCGAAGGCCTCGCGCCGGTGATCTGCGACGAGCTCATGGCGGCGTTCACGCGGCTTGCCTCCAGCGGCGAGATGACCATCCTTCTGGTGGAGCAGCGCCTGGAAAGCGCCCTCGACTTCGCCGATTCCGTGCTGATCCTGGAGCGGGGGCGGATCGTGTGGCAGGGAACGAGCGCGGCCCTGCGGGCCGACCACGGACTGGTCGAGCATTACATCGGCGTCGGCTCGCTGCATTAGGGTGTGGGACATGGCATTCATCCGCGCAAACGGCATCGTTCTTCATCATCAGGTTCTCGGACGGCCTGACGGGCCGGCGCTGGTCTTCATCAACTCCCTCGGCAGCGATTTTCGCATCTGGCAGGATGTCGCGCCCGCCTTCCTCGAAAGCTGCCGGGTCGTGCTCTACGACAAGCGCGGCCACGGCCTCTCCGACGCGCCGCCCGCCCCCTATACCATGGACGATCACACAAGCGACCTTCTCGCCCTGCTCGACCGCCTGGGGATCGAGAGCGCGGCCCTGGTCGGGCTCTCGGTGGGAGGCATGATCGCCCAGCGGATGGCCGTGCGCGCT
>DATHAU010000257.1:0-6237 GCA_035296545.1 Microvirga sp. | reverse complement strand
TGCTCCTCGTCCCGCTGGGCCTGGGCGTCCGCCTCGAGCAGGGCCTGCCGGTCGGCGACCGGGATCTGGTAGTAATCCGGATGGATTTCGCTGAAGGCCAGGAAGCCGTGGCGGTTTCCGCCATATTCCACGAAGGCCGCCTGGAGGGACGGCTCGACCCGCGTGACTTTCGCGAGATAGATATTCCCGCGCAACTGCTTCCGGTTAGCGGATTCGAAGTCGAATTCTTCGACCTTTTGACCACGCACCACCACGACCCGGGTCTCTTCCGGATGGGAGGCATCGATGAGCATCTTGTTTGCCATGTTGAACTCTCGACATGGCGATCGAGGGCAGGACCTGAGGCAGGAGCCGCATTTGGGGCGGGTGACCGCGCCGCGAAAGAGAGCGGCGGGCTGAAATTGCGTTCGGATTGCTGTCGATCGCCATCCTGCGCCGCATCGGGGCGCATTCTGGGTTGAATTGAGCCGGCGCCATGCCGGGTGGGGTGGGGCATGGGCGAGCGCGGGATGAAACGCGCGATGCGAACGGTGCCTTGACGAGAGTCAGTACTGACTTCGCTTGCGCAACCATTCGACACGGCCCTTTCGTAGGAATCGGCAAACCGGCCAGGGCCGGTCACCGGTCTAGGGGCGATAAACATCGCCGTATGAGCCTGTCCGAAAGCCTGTCGAGGGTGACGGGGGATCAGAGGATCGGTCAACACAACCGTCTCCGCGGAGCCGCCGTCAGATTCGGCCATGCCGGACGGGATCAAGATCATTACAGATTGATTGGGGCATTTGGCAAGATGCTCAAGCACTGTGCCATGAATGCAACAGAGTGTCGGCAATGCGCCGAACCGGGTGATGTTTCGTTAACCAAACGCTGCCTATAGGGTAGGAGGGGCGTTCGGAAACCTCGGCGATCGAGAATGTCCATTACACCGGTCATCCGCCTATTGAGCGCATGTCTCCTGGCGATCCTCGTCGCGGCAGGGGGCGGCGGCGCTGTGGGCGGCAGGGCCTGGGCCGCGGGCGAGGCCAAGAGCAACGAGGCCAGGAACAGCGAGGCCAGGGGCGCCGCCGTCATCGCGGCGGCCGTCGCGGTCGAGGTCGAGGGGGGGAAGACCCGTTTCCGGGTGAGCCTGTCCGGACCGGTGGCGGCCCAGGCCTATCTCATGGAAAACCCGGACCGGGTGATCGTCGACCTGCCGGAGGTCTCGTTCCACCTGCCGGACGACACGGGTCGCCGCAAGGAGGGGCTCCTCGCCTCCTACCGCTACGGGCTCTTCGCCCCGGGCCGCTCCCGGGTGGTGATGGAGCTGGCGCACCCGGCCGTGGTCTCGGCCATCCATGTGGAGACGAACCTTCCCGGCGGGGCGGCGCTCCTGACGGTCGAGCTCTCCCGGACGGACCGGGACGGTTTCCGCCGCGCGGCCGCCGCCAGCGCCGCCCTGGCGTCCAGGGGCGAGGCCGGACCGGCGGTCCCCGGGGAGAACAGGGATGCCCGCCCGGTGATCATGATCGATCCCGGCCACGGCGGAATCGATCCGGGGGCCCTGGCCTCGGCGAGCGTGGTCGAGAAGGACCTGGTCCTGTCCTTCGCGCATCTTCTCAGGAAGAAGCTGGAGGCGGAGGGCCGCTACCGGGTGCTCATGACCCGGGAGCGGGACGTGTTCGTCTCCCTGGGCGACCGGGTGCGGGCCGCCCGCGCCGCCAAGGCCGACCTGTTCATCTCCATTCACGCGGATTCCATCTCCGGCGGCCAGGACGTGCGGGGGCTCACGGTCTATACCGGGTCGGAGCGGGCCTCCGACGCCGATTCCGCCCGCCTCGCCGACCGGGAAAACAAGGCCGACGCGGCCGCCGGGGTCGAGGCCGCGGACGGGGCGGACCAGGTTCTCGACATCCTGCAGGAACTGACCCTGCGGGAGACCCGCACCTTCTCGCACAATTTCGCCCTCCGCCTCGTGGGGGAGCTCGACCCGGTGGCCCGCCTCAACAAGAACCCGCGCCGGGAGGCCGGGTTCAAGGTCCTGCGGGCCCATGACGTGCCTTCGGTTCTCCTGGAGCTGGGCTACCTGTCGAGCCGCCAGGACCTCGACCTGCTCATGTCGGACCAGTGGCGCGGCAAAATGGTCTCGGCCATGGCGGTTGCGGTGGATCGCTTCTTCGCGACCCGGCTGGCCCGGGGAGGCGCCGCCGCAGTTTTACCATAGAGTGGGTGTGGATACCCCTGGCAGGGGCGCGATTCCCCGGCGAACGGAATCCCGCGGGCCAGGCCCTGCTTCCGTTCCCGGTGGGAATCGGCGTGACATATCAGTATAATGGGGCGCTTGGCTCCGATAACGGAATAGCTTCGGATGCGCTTTGTCCTACGATTCTTCGGCTTCCTGTTCAGCATCGGGGCGATCTTTTTCCTGATCGGAGCCGTGGGGCTGGCCTATGGATACTGGACCTTCTCGAAGGACCTGCCCGACCACGCCCAGCTCGCCAATTACCAGCCTCCCGTCATGACCCGCGTCCACGCGTCGGACGGCAGCCTGATCGCCGAATATGCCCGCGAGCGGCGGCTCTACGTGCCGATCCAGACGGTGCCCAAGCTCGTCATCGCCGGTTTCCTCTCGGCCGAGGACAAGAACTTCTACCGGCACGCGGGCATCGATCCCGAAGGGATCGTGCGCGCCATCGTGGCCAACGTGAAGTCGGGCGGACGGCGGGAGCAGGGCGCGTCCACCATCACCCAGCAGGTGGCCAAGAACTTCCTGGTGGGCAACCAGAAGAGCTATGAGCGCAAGATCCGCGAGGCGCTGATCGCCCTGCGGATGGAGACCACCTTCTCCAAGGACAAGATCCTCGAGCTCTACCTCAACGAGATCTATCTCGGCCTCGGCAATTACGGCATCGCCGCCTCGGCCCTGAACTATTTCGGCAAGTCCGTTCACGAACTCGGCATCGCCGAGGTGGCTTATCTCGCCGCCCTGCCGAAGGCTCCCAACAACTACCACCCCTTCCGCCACCGGCAGGCGGCCATCGAGCGCCGCAACTGGGTCATCGGCCGCATGGCCGAGAACGGCTACATCACCCAGGAGCAGGCGGAGGCCGCCAGGAAGGAGCCGCTCACGGTCAATCCGCGGGTGATCTCCCCCAACAGCATCGCGTCCGGCTACTTCGCCGAGGGCGTGCGCCGGGACATCGCCGAGCGCTACGGGGAGGAGAACCTCTACGAGGGCGGCCTCCTGATCCGCGCCACCCTCGACCCCAAGATGCAGGCCATGGCCCGCAAGGCCCTGGTGGACGGCCTCGTGCGCTTCGACGAGGCGCGGGGCTGGCGCGGGGCGCAGCAGAAGATCGACCTCACCGGCCGCGAATGGGGCCTGGCCCTGGCCGAATTGCCGATCCTCGGGGACGTGCAGCCCTGGCGTCTCGCCGTGGTGCTGGAGGTTACCCCCGGGCGGGCCCGGATCGGCCTTCAGCCCAAGAAGGAAGCCTCCGGCCAGGTGGTCCGCGACCGGCAGACGGGCTTCGTCACGGCGGACGGCGCCAAGTGGACCCGCCGCACCGTCGAGAAGGCGGTGGCGGTGGGGGACGTGGTCTATGTGGAGCCCATCGAGGGCAAGCCGGATCAGTTCCGCCTGCGCCAGATCCCGGAGATTTCCGGCGCCATCGTGGCCATGGACCCCTATACGGGCCGGGTCCACGCCATGGTGGGCGGCTTCTCCTTCGACCAGAGCGAGTTCAACCGGGCCACCCAGGCCATGCGCCAGCCGGGCTCCTCGTTCAAGCCCATCGTCTATTCCACGGCCCTGGACAACGGCTACACCCCGTCGAGCCAGATCCTGGACGCGCCCTTCGTGCTCGACATGGGGCCGGGCCAGCCCGCCTGGGCCCCCTCGAACTATGACGGCAAGTCCGCGGGCCTGCGCACCCTGCGCTACGGGATCGAGCATTCCAAGAACCTGATGACGGTCCGCCTCTCCAACGAGGTCGGGATGCCCACGATCTCGGAATATGCCCGCCGCTTCGGGGTCTACGACGACATGCTGCCGCTTCTGTCCATGTCCCTGGGGGCCGGCGAGACCACGGTGATGCGCATGACCGCGGCCTATTCCATGTTCGTCAACGGCGGACGCCGCATCAAGCCGACCCTGATCGACCAGATCCAGGACCGGGCCGGGCGGACGATCTATCGCCACGACGACCGCAAATGCGCCGAGTGCGAAGCGGCCAAATGGGACGGGGGCGCTCCCCCCAAGCTCACCGACACCCGGGAGCAGGTGCTCGATCCGCTCACCGCCTACCAGATGACCTCGATCCTCGAGGGCGTGGTGCAGCGCGGCACCGCCCAGACCGTCAAGGCGGTGGGCAAGCCGCTTGCGGGCAAGACCGGCACCACCAACGACGCCAAGGACGTGTGGTTTGTGGGCTTCTCGCCCGATCTGGCGGTGGGGGTCTTCCTCGGCTTCGACCAGCCCAAGTCCCTGGGCAACGCGGCCACGGCCGGCCAATATGCCGCGCCGGTGTTCCGCGACTTCATGCAGATGGCCCTGAAAGACAAGCCCGCGACGCCGTTCCGGGTGCCGCCGGGGATCAAGCTGATCCGCGTCAACGCCTCCACGGGCATGCGCGCCGGCCAGGGCGAGGGCGGCGGGACCATCCTGGAGGCCTTCAAGCCCGGCACGACGCCGCCCGACACCTATTCTCCGCCGGCCGAGGCGGAGATCCCGCAGGCGGACGTGTCGCCGGCCGCCCAGCGGGCGGTGGGCGTCGGAACCGGCGGGCTGTATTGATCCGGCCCGCCTGCCTCCCCATACAAGGGGAGCCCTCCTGACCGGAAGGCGGGCTCTCCTTTACACCGGGCGGCGCTCCCCGTAAGACGCCGCAGGATCACCACGGACAACCCATCGCCCATGCGCGCCGAAATCCAACATCTCGTAGACGAGACCAAGCAGTCAGTCGGGCTGCTGAGGAGGCATCTTTGACTGGGACAACGCCCAGCGCCGCCTCGCCGAACTGAACGCCCAGGCCGAAGACCCCAACCTCTGGAACGATGGCGACGCCGCGCAGAAGATCATGCGCGAGCGCACCGCCCTGGAGGACCAGATTTCCGCCATCCGGCGCCTGGAGCAGGAGCTTGACGACGCCATCACGCTGATCGAGCTCGGCGACATGGAAGGCGACGAGACGTCGATCAAGGAGGGCGAGGAGGCGATCCGCGCCCTTCAGGCCGAGTCCGCGCGCCGCCAGGTGGAGACCCTGCTGTCGGGGGAGGCCGACGGCAACGACACCTATGTGGAAGTGCATTCCGGCGCGGGCGGCACGGAGAGCCAGGACTGGGCCAACATGCTCCAGCGCATGTACGCCCGCTGGGCCGAGCGCCGGAAGTACAAGGTCGAGCTTCTCGAAATCACCGATGGCGACGAGGCCGGGATCAAGAGCGCCACGCTCCTCGTCAAGGGCCACAACGCCTATGGCTGGCTGAAGACCGAATCCGGCGTGCACCGGCTGGTGCGCATCTCCCCTTACGATTCCAACGCCCGCCGCCACACCAGCTTCGCGTCCGTGTGGGTCTATCCGGTGGTGGACGACCGCATCAACATCGAGGTCAAGGAATCCGACTGCCGCATCGACACCTTCCGGTCCTCCGGCGCAGGCGGCCAGCACGTGAACACCACCGACTCGGCGGTGCGCATCACCCATATCCCCAGCGGCATCGTGGTGGCGTGCCAGCAGGAGCGCTCCCAGCACAAGAACCGGGCCACCGCCTGGAACATGCTGCGCGCGCGCCTCTACGAAGCCGAATTGAAGAAGCGCGAGGAGAAGGCCAGCGCCGAGGCCGCTGCCAAGACCGATATCGGCTGGGGCCACCAGATCCGCTCCTACGTGCTCCAGCCCTACCAGATGGTGAAGGACCTGCGCACGGGGGCCCAGTCCACGAGCCCCCAGGACGTGCTCGAGGGCGACCTCGACCCCTTCATGGAGGCGTCGCTCGCCCAGCGGGTCTACGGCGGCGCAGCCGAGGTCGACGATATCGATTAGACCATGATCGGAGGCGCTGATCGTGTACTGGCCCAGGATCATCGCGAAACGCACGGGAGCCGCCGAGCCCGAACCGTCCGGGTCGTAATAGGCAATTCGCTCGCCGAAATTATCGAAGATGATCCTGTCGTCCGCTTCTTCCGCAACCGTCCCGTCCACGAAAGCCTCTTCGCTCAGGAAGCCTGCACTGAGAGCGGTGAAGACCCATGAGGCCAGG
>DATHAU010000256.1:0-9176 GCA_035296545.1 Microvirga sp. | reverse complement strand
CGCTCCGGCCGGTCCTGCGGACCGGCGAGGGAAGGGGGCCGTCACCGCAGGCGTGACAGAGCTACAGCCCGCCCAGCCGGCAGACGATCGCCCATTCCTCGTCGGTCACCGGCTGCACCGACAGGCGGGAATTGTTGACCAGGATCATGCCGGCAAGCCCCGGCTCCTTCTTGATGGCTTCCAGGGTCACGGGCTTCGGCAGGGCCTTCACGGCCTTGATGTCCACCATGCCGAACTTGCCCGTCTCGTCCGTGGGGTCGGGGTAGTATTCCCGGATCACCTCCACGATGCCCACGACGGCCTTGCCCTCGTTGGAATGATAGAAGAAGCCCCGGTCGCCGCGCCTCATGGCCATCAGGTTCTGCTTGGCCGAGTGGTTGCGCACCCCGTTCCAAGGGGTGCCTTTCGGGCCTTGCGCCGCCTGCTGCTCCCAGGACCAGGCGGAGGGTTCGGATTTGTAGAGCCAGTGGGCCATTCGGTCGTTCTCTAGTGTTCCCGTTTGATGGGACGGTTCATGAGCGCATCGACCGCCTCGTCCAGGGTCCATGCGCCGCTCAGGATTCGCTCCACGGCCCCGGCGATGGGCATGTCGACGGATCTGGCGCGGGCAAGCGCCGCGAGGGCGCCCGCGGTGGCCGCGCCCTCCACCAGCTTGCCGCCGGAGGCGGCCTCGGGCGCCATGCCCCCGCCGAGGCGCAGGCCGAAGGCGAAGTTGCGCGACTGGGGCGAGGAGCAGGTGAGCACCAGGTCCCCCAGGCCCGACAGGCCCATCAGGGTCTCGGCCTCGCCCCCATAGGCGCGGGCGAAGCGCAGGAGCTCGGCAAAGCCCCGGGCGATGAGGGCGGCCCCCGCGCTCTCCCCGAGGCCGCGCCCGGCCACCGCCCCGCAGGCGATCGCCAGCACGTTCTTGGCCGCGCCGCCGATCTCGACCCCGCGCACGTCGCCGAGGTGGTAGACGCGAAGGGCCGGCCCCGAGAGGGCGGCGGCGAGGGTCTCGGCAAGGGCGGCATTGCGGCAGGCCAGCGTCACGGCGGTGGGCAGGCCCCGGGCCACGTCCTGTGCGAAGCTCGGCCCCGAGAGCACCGCCACGGGCGCGCCGGGCCGCACCTCCTCCGCCGCGTCGGACAGAAAGGCATTGCTGCCCCGCTCGATCCCCTTGGCGCAGAGCACCAGGGGCGTCTCCTGCGGGAGAAGGCCGGAGAGCGCCGCCGCCATCTCCCGGGTGGTCTGCGCAGGCGTGACGAGGAGAACCGCGCCGGTCGAGGCCAGATCCGCGAGATCGGCGGTGGGGGTGATGCGGTCGTGCAGGGGAATGCCGGGAAGGCAGCGCTCGTTCGTGCGGCCTGTCGCCAGGGCGGAGGCCTGCGCGGCGGAGCGCATCCACAACACCACATCCCTGCCGGCCGAGGCGGCCGCATTGGCCAGCGCCGTGCCCCAGGCTCCGGCTCCGGCAATGCCGATGGGACCGGATAGGGGAGGCATCAGGCCTTGGCTCCGGCCTCGTCGCGGCTGGTGTCCAGGGGCCAGCGGGCGCGGGCCGGGGCGGTGATGTCGTCGATCATGCCCAGCCGCAGGCGCTCCAGCCCGGCCCAGGCGATCATCGCGCCGTTGTCGCCGCACAGGGAGGCGGGCGGGGCCACGAGCTTGAGTCCGGTCTCCACCGCAAGCCGCTGGAGCCCCTGGCGCATCCCCTGGTTGGCCGCGACGCCCCCCGCCACCACAAGGGCGGTGGGATGGCCCGCGATCTCGCGGAACCGGCGTAAGGCCACGCGGGTGCGGTCGACCACCACGTCGACGATGGCGGCCTGGAAGCTCGCGCAGAGATCGGACACGTCCGACGCGGCAAGGGGCGCGATGCGCTCCGCCTCCAGGCGCACGGCGGTCTTGAGACCCGAGAGGGAGAAATCGGGCTCGGGCCGCCCGAGCATGGGACGGGGCAGGCTGAAGCGCTCCGGATTACCCTTGGCGGCCTCCCGCTCCACATGCGGCCCGCCCGGATAGGGCAGGCCCAGCATCTTGGCCACCTTGTCGAAGGCCTCGCCGATGGCATCGTCGATGGTGGTGCCGATGCGCACGTATTCGCCCACGCCCTTGACCGCCACGAGCTGGGTGTGCCCGCCGGAGGCGAGAAGCAGCAGATAGGGAAAGCCGATGCCGTCCGTGAGCCGCGCGGTGAGCGCATGGGCCTCCAGGTGGTTTACCGCCAGGAGAGGCTTGCGGGTGACCAGCGCCATGGCCTTCGCGGTGGTGAGCCCCACCAGCACGCCGCCGATGAGGCCGGGGCCCGCGGCGGCCGCGATGCCGTCGATGCTCCCCATCGCGCAGCCCGCGTTCTTCAGGGCCCGGGCGATGAGGCGGTCGATCACCTCCACATGGGCCCGGGCGGCGATCTCCGGCACCACGCCCCCATAGGCGGCGTGCTCGGCGATCTGGCTCAAGACCTCGTTGGACAGGATCTCGCCCCGTCCGTCGAAGCCGAGGCCCACCACGGCGGCCGCGGTCTCGTCGCAGGTGGTCTCAATTCCGAGAATGCGCATGATGTTGGGTATCGCTGCTACGTGATGTTTCGAGCTTTCCGGCCCGTCTCCCTCCCCACAGCGGAGGACGATTCCGACGAATCGTCCTCCGCTGTGGGGTTCCCAGTTGTGCCGCATCGTGTGGCCGCAAAACCGGATCCACTTTTGCGCACGATGCTCTATAGTCCGCCGCGCCGCACAAGATCAAACGCCGATCTCAAGGCCATCCTTGATTTCCCAAGGCCATCCTTGATTTCTCACCATCAGTGCGGCCAAACGGTTTCCAACGCTTCCGATCACCCCGAGGAGAACCCAGCCCGCATGGCCGCTTCATCGATCCTGGTCATAGGCACGCGCGGCAGTCCCCTGGCGCTGGCCCAGGCGCACGAGACGCAGGAGCGGCTGGTGGCCGCCCATGGCTGGGCGGTGGAGAACCTGCCGCTCTCGATCATCAAGACCACGGGGGACGCGATCCAGGACCGCCCCCTGTCGGAGGCGGGCGGCAAGGGGCTGTTCACCCGGGAACTCGACATCGCCCTGCTGGAGGGCTCCATCGATCTGGCCGTGCACTCCGCCAAGGATCTGCCCACCGCCCTGCCGGAGGGCATCGCCATCGCGGGCTTCCTGCCCCGGGAGGACGTGCGCGACGCCTTCATCAGCCGCCGCTTCAACAGCCTGCATGACCTCCCGCCGGGCGCGACCGTGGGCTCGGCCTCCCTGCGCCGCCAGGCGCAGGTTCGCCGCCTGCGTCCCGATCTCGGGGTGACGCTGCTGCGCGGCAACGTGCAGACCCGACTCGCCAAGCTGGAGCGCGGCGAGGTCGACGCCACCCTGCTCGCCATGGCGGGCCTGCGCCGCCTGGGCCTCACCGATCACGTGACCACGATCCTCGATACGGACGATTTTCTGCCCGCGGTGGGGCAGGGGGCCATCGCCATCGCGATCCGCGCCGGGGACGAACCTGTGCGGCAGGCACTCGAACCCGTCCTCCACGTCCCCACCGGCCTTGCGCTTGCCGCCGAGCGGGCCTTCCTGACCATCCTCGACGGCTCCTGCCGCACGCCGATCGCAGGTCACGCGCGCCTCGTCGGCGGCGAGCTCGAAATCCGCGGCCTCGTCCTGCGCCCGGACGGGTCGGAGAGCCTGGAGACGGCCCGCCGCGGCTCGCCCGCGGATGCGGCGGCCCTGGGGCGCGACGCGGGCAGCGAATTGCGGGGCCGGATGCCGGCCGGGTTCCTCAACCCCTGATGCGGGTTCTCGTCACCCGGGCGAGGGACGATGGCGAGCGCACGGCGAAGAAACTTGCCGCGCGAGGGCACGAGGCCGTTCTCGCCCCGGTGGTCGAGATCGTGCCCACGGGCGAACCCATGCCCGCAGGCCCTTACGATGCGCTCGTGGTCACCAGCGCCCATGCGGGGGCGGCCCTTCTCTCCCTGGCCGACAAGCAGAAGCCTGTCTTCGCCGTGGGGGAGCGCACGGCCGAGGCGGCGCGGGAGGCGGGCTTCGCCTGCGTGGTCGCAGGGGAGGGGGATGCCCTTTCCCTGTCGGGGCTGATACGAACCTCCATGAGCCCCGGCCTCGTGCTTCTCCATGTAGCCGCCCGCCACCGCAAGGACGAACCGGCGGCGTCCCTTCGCGCGGCCGGGTTCCTCGTGCGGCCATGGGAGGCCTACGAGGCGCGGGCCGTCCAGGGCCTGCCGCCGACGACTATTGCGGCCCTGCGGGCTGGCCAAATCGGCGCGGCGCTCCATTATTCCCGCCGGAGCGCAGGGCTTTTCGTTCGTCTGGCAGAGCAGGCGGGCCTGGAATCCGCCCTCCGGGCCCTGCCGCATCTCTGCCTGTCGGCGGACGCGGCCGCGCCGCTGGAGGCGGCCGGCGTCCTGCCGCTGAAAGCGGAACGGCCTTCCGAGGACGCGCTCCTGAGCCTGCTCGACGGCCTCCCGTGACGCGGGCGACCGCTTCGTTTACGATTCCATCCGAGGGATCTCTGCCATGGCGGAGGAGCATGAACCGGTTGATGCGCGGGTCTTCGGGATCACGCCTTTGCGAAGGAACGAAACGCTGCGCTCAAGCTTGCCTCAATTGCATTCCAGTCTGACCTGCCGAGAATCCACCACCAAGAGTGACCCGTGACCGACTCATCCGATCCCAGACCCCCGAAGTCCTCCCGCAGGAAGCCGGCCCGAGAGCCGGCGACCATCGACCTGAAGGCGACCGTCGTCGACGACCGCGCGAGCCGCCCGGACGAGAAGGACCAGCATTGGGACGGGATGGCGCCCGAGGAGACCGTCGTGGCGGAAGCCGAGCGCGCCTTCGATGACGCGGCGGCAAGCCCCGAGGTCAGTCTCGATTCGGCCGCGGGCACCGATGCCATCGGACCGGAGGTCTCCCCCGCGGAGCCGCCCGCGCATGAGCCCGTGGCGCAGGAGGCGGCGCAGGCGCCTGACCCCGAGGAGCCCGCCTCCCCGGACAGGCCCCCGCCCGACGAGCCGCCCCGCTCGAAGCCGGAGCGGCGCACGTCCCCCGCGGCCCTGATCGGGTCCGGCCTGCTCGGCGGCCTCGTGGGCGCCGGGCTGGTCTACGGTCTCCAGACCTGGCAGCAGACTTGGCAGCAGACCGCCCGGGCTCCCGCGCCGCAGAACGATCAGCGGCTGGCGCAGCTCGAACAGCGCGTCGGCGCCCTGGGCCAGCAGCAAGGCTCGCAGCCGCCTGTGAGCCTTCAGGCGGTCGAGGACCGCATCCGGGCGCTTGAAGCCGCCCGCGGAGCCGTGGACGAGCGGCTCCGGGCCGTCCAGGGCGCCGCCGAGCAGGCCGCCGCCCGGGCCGAGGAAGCCCTGAACCGGCAGCCTCCTCCTGCGCCAGCGCCAGCGCCTGCCCCGCAGGACGATGCGGCCCTGTCCGAACTCTCCAGCCGCCTCTCGGCCCTGGAGGGCCAGCTTCAGGCCGCCACGCAGAATGCCGCCAATGCGGGCGGCGCGGCGCAGGCCCTCGAGCAGCGGATCGCCGAGCAGGACCAGCGCGCCGCCGAGCGGGAGCGCCGCATCGGCGAGCAGGATCAGCGCCTCGCGGCCCTGTCCCGGCAGCTCACGGAGGAGAACCGCGGCGCGGAGGCGGCGAGCCAGGCCGGCATCCGGGTCATCCTCTCGGATCGCCTCGGTGAGGCCCTGCGCAACGGGACGCCCTATGGGGAGGTGCTGGAGGGCCTGAGGAAAGCCGGCGCCGATGTGGGCCGCCTGGCCGCTCTGGAGCCCTTCGCCCAAGGAGGAGCCCCGACCGCTGCGGCCCTCGCACAAGGCTTCAAGCCCCTGGGCGCCGTGATCCTGCGCGACGAGCGCGCCGCCACCGGCGACTGGAGCGAGCGGCTGCTGCGCATGGTGGATCAGGTGGTCACCGTGCGCCAGGTGAACGAACCGGGCTCCACGGGCGTTCCAAGCCTTGTCGCCCGCATCGAGCAGGCGCTGGCGCGGGGCAATGTGGTGGAGGCCGCGGCGGCCTGGGAGGCCTTGCCGGAGCCGGCCCGCCGCTCGACCGAGGAATGGGGCCGCCAAGCCAAGGCCGTCGCAGGAGCGCAGGAAGCCTCGCAGGCGATTGCCGCGGGCGCTCTCGCGTCCCTCAACCAGACGGCGCAGTAACAAGGAGAACAAGCCCCTATGTGGCGCGCACTCGTCTTCATCGGTCTTCTCTGCGTCGCGGCGTTCGGCGCGGTCTGGCTCGCCGAACGGCCGGGCACGGTTCTGGTCACCTTCGGCGGCTATGAGCTGCAAACCTCCGTGGCCGTGGCCGCCATCGGGCTGGCCGGCCTTGCCCTGGCGCTCGCCGTCCTCTGGTCGGCGGTGTCGGGGCTCCTGCGCCTTCCCTCCCGGCTCACCTTCGCGTCCCGGGCGCGCCGCCGCTCCCGCGGCTATCAGGCCGTGTCCCGCGGCATGGTGGCGGTGGGCGCGGGCGACACCATCGCGGCCCGGCGCTACGCCAACGAGGCCGAGCGGCTTCTCGGCCAGGAGCCCCTGACCCTGCTCCTCAAGGCGCAGGCCGCCCAGGTGTCCGGCAACCGGTCCGCGGCCGAGGCCGCCTTCACGCAGATGATGGACCAGGACGAGACCCGGGTTCTCGGCCTGCGCGGCCTCTTCGTCGAGGCCCGCCGCCGGGGCGATGCGCCCGCCGCCCGCCAATATGCCCTTGAGGCCGTGCGCCTCGCGCCTGCCGCCGCCTGGGCCAGCGACGCGATCCTGGAGGCGCGCTGCGCCGAGCGGGACTGGCGCGGGGCCCTGGAATCCGTGGAGCGGCGCACCTCGCTGGGGCTTCTCGACAAGGCCACGGCCAAGCGCCACCGGGCGGTGCTGCTCACGGCGGATGCCCTCGACCGGGTCGAGAACGACCCGGAAGGGGCGCTCAGGAGCGCCTCCGACGCGATCAAGCTCGCGCCCGACCTGGTTCCGGCGGCGACGCTCGCCGGCCGCCTCCTGTCGCGGAAGGGCGACCTGCGGCGGGCCGCCAAGGTGGTGGAAACCGCCTGGCGCAGCCTGCCCCATCCGGATCTGGCCGAGGTCTATCTCAACCTCCGGCACGGCGATTCGGCCCTCGACCGCCTCAAGCGGGCCACCACCCTGCTCAAGCTCTCGGGCGGCGCGCCGGAGGGCCGGCTGGCCGTGGCTCGCTCGGCCCTGGAGGCGCGGGAGTTCGACCGCGCCCGCGAGGCGCTCGCGCCGCTGACCGCCGAGCGGCCGACCATGCGGGTCTGCCTTCTCATGTCCGACCTGGAGCAGGCCGAGCACGGCTCCACCGGCCGGGGCCGGGAATGGCTCGCCCGCGCCACCCGCGCGCCGCGGGATCCAGCCTGGATCGCGGACGGGATCGTGTCCGACCAATGGGCGCCGATCTCGCCGGTCACCGGCCGCCTCGACGCCTTCGTGTGGCAGGCGCCGCCGGACGTGCTCGTGGCGCCCGAACTCGCCATGAGCGACGACGTCACGGCGGATCTCGACGACCATGCCAAGCCCCTGTCCATCACCGTGGCCGACGCGCCGCCGGAACCTCCTCCTCCTCTCGTTGAGCCCGCCATCGCGGCCGATCCCCCGCCGGACGAGAAGGCCCACAGCGTCGAGGCGCCGGTGAGGGGCGAGGCCAGCGAGGAGGCGAGGGAGGGGCCTCCCGCGCCCCGGCCGGAGCCCGTCGTCTTCCCGGTCACGCCGCCGGACGTGCCGAAGCCCAGGGAGGCCGCCCCCGCCCGCCGCGGGGTTTTCTCGATCTGGTAGGGCGGCCCGAGGCCGGGACCCCTCTGCCAAATCCCTTGCCAAGCGCCGGGCGAGAGGCTATGAGGTCGCCCTCTTCGATCGCATGATCGCAACGCCGCAATAGCTCAGCTGGTAGAGCACCTCATTCGTAATGAGGGGGTCGGGGGTTCGAATCCCTCTTGCGGCACCATTTCCCAGCCCTGGCCGACAGAGCCCCCTCAGGGGTCCTTTGCGGTCGAGGGGATTTCGGCGGGGCCGTAGCTCAGTTGGGAGAGCGCGTGAATGGCATTCACGAGGTCAGCGGTTCGATCCCGCTCGGCTCCACCAAATTCTCGTGCAGCAAAGTTCGACCGAGACGGCGCGGGTTTCGCTCCCGGGGGAGCGCAGCCTTGCCAGGGCGCGGGCCAGGGATGCGAAGCCCTTCGCGTGCTCCAATTTCCTGATCTTTGCACCGGTGCTGCAAATCCCAGATCGAGCCGGGAGATCAGCGCAGACGTGTGAGCTTAGCTCCGTCTGTCAACCTCGGCTGAGGCCCTTGCTGGCTCAAAGCTAAGCGTTGCCCCCGCGGTGCCTGCGGCTTCGGCCGCTTCCAAACCATGTTCGATACAACACAATCTACTAACCTGGCCTCCTGAGGTGATCTCTACCAACCCAAGGCCCCTAACAACAGCGCAACCAGCCTCACTAAGCGCAGGCTCTCAGTTGGGTTCGTTCTGCCAGCTTGGGGCTAGATCTCTCGATTCTTCGTGTGCAAGCTCACTACGCACAAAAAGAGGCTTGCTTTGCTGAGAAAGTGACAACCGCAATTTCGAACAGGCGCAGATATAGTTAATGAAACGTTACAACAATAAACTTAGATGATAATGGGACTGGTATGACGATCGAATCACCGGCACAGCGCCGCAGACCAGCATTCCGGGACCGCTGATCGACTACGGCTCCAAGCGCTTGCATCCATCAAACAAGCTGTATCGGACCAGGATAGCGAGCGACAATCGCATCAGACGTGAGAAGCATCATGCCCTCGACGATCGACTGGGCAATGAGAATCCGATCGAACGGATCTTTGTGCAAGGCAGGAAGGGCATCAACTTCCACAGTGTGCACGCTCGTGATGGGAAGCTCGTGATAGCCGTTGTCTAAAAGGCCGCGCCGCAACAGGCGCTGATCGACATGGAAATCCGCGCGTCCGAGGCTACGCTTGATGGAAACCTCCCACAGGCTTGCCGGACTGAAGACCAACTCATTCTGCGGATCCTCCAGCCACGATCTTGCGGCAGTTGACAACTGGTTGGACCCGCCGGCAGCCCAGAGCAGCAGATGGGTGTCGAGCAGCACCTTCATGAGGCATCGCCTGCAAACTGTTGCTCGATCTCGGCGGAGCCCATCTGGTCGAAATCAGCCGGAACTGAGATGTGCCCCGCCAGGA
>DATHAU010000255.1:0-8923 GCA_035296545.1 Microvirga sp. | reverse complement strand
GGCGTGCGGGAGCGTCTCGCGGATGATGCGCGCCGCCTCGATGAAGGCGACGCCGTAGCCGTTATGCTCCTCGATGCCGGTGGCCACCGCGAACACGTTGGGATCGAAGATGATGTCCTCCGGCGGGAAGCCCACCTGCTCCGTGAGGATCTTGTAGGCGCGGGTGCAGATCTCGACCTTGCGCTCGAGGGTGTCCGCCTGGCCTAGCGTGTCGAAGGCCATGACCACCACCGCAGCCCCGTAGGACCGGCAGATCCTCGCCTGTTCGATGAAGGCCGCCTCGCCTTCCTTCATGGAGATCGAGTTCACGATGGCCTTGCCCTGGATGCACTTCAGGCCGGCCTCGATCACGTGGAACTTAGATGAATCCACCATCACCGGCACCCGGGCGATGTCGGGCTCCGAGGCCACGAGGTTGAGGAACTCCACCATGGCCTTCTCGGAATCGAGCAGGCCCTCGTCCATGTTCACGTCGATGATCTGCGCGCCGTTGGCCACCTGATCCCGCGCCACGTCGAGGGCGGCGGCATAATCGCCGCTGGTGACGAGCTTACGGAACTTGGCCGAGCCCGTGACATTGGTGCGCTCGCCCACGTTCACGAAAGGAATGTCCGACGTGAGGATGAAGGGCTCGAGGCCCGAGAGGCGCATGAGCGGCTTCACCTCCGGCACGCTCCGCGGAGCTTTGCCGGCAACGGCCTCCGCGATGGCCCGGATATGCTCGGGCGTGGTGCCGCAGCAGCCGCCGACCACGTTGACGAGGCCCGCGTCCGCGAACTCGCCGAGCATTCCGGCGGTGGCTTCCGGGCGCTCGTCGTAGAGGCCGAATTCGTTGGGCAGGCCCGCATTGGGATAGGCGCAGACCAGGGTGTCGGCGACCCTGCCGATCTCCTGGATGTGCGCCCGCATCTCCCGCGCGCCGAGCGCGCAGTTGAGGCCGACGGAGAACGGGTCGGCATGGCGCACGGAATGCCAGAAGGCCGTGGGCGTCTGGCCCGACAGGGTGCGGCCGGACAGGTCGGTGATCGTTCCCGAGATCATGACCGGAAGCTTGACGCCGCGCTCCGCGAACACCTGATGGGTCGCCACGATGGCGGCCTTGGCGTTGAGGGTGTCGAAGATCGTCTCGATGAGGATGATCTCAGCCCCGCCGTCCACGAGCCCCCTCACCTGCTCGGCATAAGCGTCGCGCACCCCGTCGAAGGTGACGGGGCGAAAGCCGGGATTGTTCACGTCGGGCGAGATCGAGAGCGTGCGGTTGGTCGGACCGACGGCGCCGGCCACGAAGCGGCGGCGGCCATCCTCCCCTTGCGCAACCAGCGCGGCCTCGCGGGCAAGACGCGCTCCTTCCACGTTCAGCTCGTAGACGATCTCCTCCATGCCGTAATCGGCCTGGGCGATGGAGGTGCCCGAGAAGGTGTTGGTCTCGACGATGTCCGCGCCCGCGCGGAAGTAGTCCAGGTGCACCTGGCGCACCGCATCGGGCTGGGTGAGGATCAAAAGATCGTTGTTGCCCCGGACGTCCTGCTTCCAGTTCTTGAAGCGCGCCCCGCGAAAATCCTCCTCCGAAAAGCGCGCCCTTTGCAGCTCCGTTCCCATGGCGCCGTCGAGCACGAGAATGCGTTTCGCGGCGGCCTCGCGAAGCGCCTTGAGGATTTCGGAACCGTCAGCGGGGGAAGGAGGAGAGACAATCATCTTTTTCTCTTTTCATGGCGGCCGGGTTCTGCTCCAGCCGTCCGCGCCTGAGGGCGCGGCAGGTACTCATGCTTGTGGGCCGTGCGGGCAGAACGCAAACCTCAGGCTGCGGCCCTTACGTTCTGGTCGCGCAACCCCAGGAGATGGCAGATCGCAAACACGAGATCGGCGCGGTTCATGGTGTAGAAGTGGAATTCGCTGACGCCCCGGTCCATGAGGTCGAGCACCTGCTCGGCGGCCACCGCTGCGGCCACGAGCTTTCTGGTCTCCACGTCGTTCTCCAGGCCCTCGAAACGGGCGGCGAGCCAATCCGGAACGCTGGCTCCGGTCTTGGACGCGAAATTCGCCGTCTGCTTGAAGTTCTGCACGGGCACGATGCCGGGCACGATGGGAATGCCGATGCCCCGCGCGCGAACGCGGTCGAGGTAGCGGAAATAGAGATCGTTGTCGAAGAAGAACTGGGTGATGGCCCGGTCCGCGCCGCAATCCACCTTGGCCTTCAGGGCGTCGATGTCGGCGTCGAGGGAAGAGGCCTCCGGATGCTTTTCCGGATAGGCGGAGACGGACACCTCGAAATCGCCGATGGCCTTGATGCCGGCCACCAGATCGCAGGTCTTTTCGTAACCGCCGGGATGGGGCTCATAGGCCGCGCCCACGCCGCCGACCGGATCGCCGCGCAGGGCGACCACGTGGCGGACCCCCGCGTCCCAGTAGGAGCGCACCACCTCGCCGACCTCGTCCCGCGTGGCGGCCACGCAGGTGAGGTGGGCGGCGGGCTTCAGGTGCGTTTCCCTGACGAGGCGCGAGACGGTGGCGTGGGTGCGCTCGCGGGTGGAGCCGCCGGCCCCGTAGGTCACGGAGACGAACTGCGGGTTGAGGGGGCCCAGACGCTCGATGGAGGCCCAGAGGGTCTTCTCCATCTCGTCGGTTTTGGGCGGGAAGAACTCGAACGAGACCTTGATGGGCGGACAACAGGCCTGACGGCTGGGGCGGAGGTTGAGCGGGGACATCAGGCGACCTCTCTGTCGGGTTCTGCCAGGGGCCAATCCGTCACGACGCGACGGTCCTGGCCCAGCCAAAGGGAAACGGTCAGCAGTTCGCCACCCTTCTTCGGGGGAGCGATGTCCCGGGTGAGCGTGCAGTCGAGCCCTGCCTCGTCGAGCCAGCCGGCCACCTGATCGGCCGCGAAGCCGAGGCGGCGATGGGCCTGGGCCTCCCGCAGGAACTCCAGCCCATGGGGCGCGAAATCCACCACCAGGATGCGCCCGCCCGGAGCCACCAGGCGCGCGGCCTCGCGGATGGCGCGGGCGGGATCGTCCAGGTAGTGCAGCACCTGATGGATGATGACGAGGTCGAAGGTGTTGCGCGGGAACGGAGGCGCATAGATATCCCCCTGCCGGAGTTCGATGCCGCGCAGGCCCGCCTTCTCCAGGTTGGCCCGCGCCACCGAGAGCATCGCATGGCTGGCGTCGAGCCCCACGACCCGGGCGGCCTGCGGCGCGAGAAGCTGCAGCATCCGGCCGGTGCCGGTGCCGAGATCGACGAGGTTGCGGAGGGGCTTGCCGCCGAGCGAATCGAGCACCGCCGCCTCCACCACCGCCTCCGGCGCATGAAGGGAGCGCAGGCGGTCCCAATCGGGCGCCAGGCGGGAGAAGAAGGCCTGCGCCGCCTGGGAGCGCTGGGCGCGCACGCCCTCAAGGCGGGTGCGGTCCTCCAGCAGCTGCGGGTCGGAGCGGTCGAGGTCGTCCAGGGTGGGGCGGATGATCCGCAGGGCCGCGCCCCGGTCCGTGAGCCGGAAGAAGGCCCAGGCCCCTTCCCGGTGCCGCTCCACGAGACCGGCCTCGACGAGAAGCTTGAGATGCCGGGAGATGCGCGGCTGGGACTGGCCCAGGATGTCGGTGAGATCGGAGACGGACAATTCCCCTTCCGTCAGCAGGACCAGGATCCGCAGGCGCGTCTCCTCGGCGGCGGCCCGCAGGACATCGAGGGTCAGATCCAGAGACGGAGCCGCTTTGTCGGGCACAACCAAATCTCGCTCTTACATATAAAGATATATTTATATCTCTTTTGACGCGAGGGCAAGCGCGGTCTTATGCCTTTGCCCGGGAGACCCTGGCGCGATTGGCCGCCACGACGAGGAGCAGGACCGCTCCCGCCACGGCCCAGGCGGAGGCGTCGATCGTCTCCCGGTTGAGGAAGGACGCGATCACCAGGGTGACGAAGGTCTGAAGCAGCTGAACCTGGCTCACATGGGCGATGCCGCCGATGGCAAGCCCTGCGTTCCAGGCGAAGAAGCCCAGGTACTGGCTCATCAGGGCCACATAGAGAAAGCCGGTCCAGCTCCAGGCCGGAACGGAGGCCGGGTCCTGCGGCATGGACCAGAGACTGAGCGGGATCGTCGCCGGCAGGGCGACCACGAGCACCCAGGAGATCACCTCCCAGCCGGCGAAGCTGCTGCGGACCAGCTTGCCGGAGAGCACGTAGCCCAGGGCGGACGACAGGGCCGCGGCCAGGAGAAAGACATCCCCCCGGCCCAGGGAGCCGCCGCCCTCGTGCAGGGTGAAGCCGATCACCAGGGCCGCGCCGGCCACCGCCGCGAGCCAGAAGGCGGGGCTCGGCCGCTCCCCGGCGATCAGGGTGCTGATGGCCGATGTGGCGAGGGGCATGATGCCGAGGACGACCCCGCCATGGGAGGCCGGAACGCTCGTCATGGCCAGGGCGGTGAAGCCCGGAAAGCCCGCCACGAGGCACAGGGCCGCGAGGGCGAGGGTGCCCGCCTGCCCCATGGACGGCCGGGGCCGCTTCAGGACGAGCAGGGTCGCAAGGGCCAGGACGCCGGCCAGCGCCGCCCGTCCCGCCGTGATGAAGAGCGGGCTTAAGGCTTCGACGGCGATGTGGGTGAAGGGCAGCGTTCCGGCGAAGATGCACACGCCGACGAAGCCCAGGAGCAGGCCCAAGGTTTCCCGGGACATGGGGCCTGCCGCTTACCGGAAGGGAGGTTCGTCGAAGCTGCGCAGCTTTCGCGAATGCAGGGACGTGCGCTGGCCCTGCAGGATGTCGATGGCCGAGAGGCCGATCATCAGGTGCTCGCTCACCGCCCGCTCGTAGAAGGCGTTCGCGGCCCCCGGCAGCTTGATCTCCCCGTGCAGCGGCTTGTCCGAGACGCAGAGCAGGGTGCCGTAGGGAACCCGCAGCCGGTAGCCCTGGGCCGCGATGGTGCCGCTTTCCATGTCGACGGCGATCGCCCGGGAGAGGTTGATCTGGCGCCGCTCCTGGCTCCAGCGGAGCTCCCAGTTGCGGTCGTCGTAGGTGACGACGGTGCCCGTGCGCAGCCGCCGCTTCAGGGCGTCGCCGCGCTCGCCGGTGACCTGCACGGCCGCGTCCTGAAGCGCCACCTGGACTTCGGCCAGGGCCGGGATCGGGATCTCGGGCGGCACCGCGTCGTCGAGAATGCTGTCCCGCCGGAGATAGCCGTGGGCCAGAACGTAGTCGCCGATGGATTGCGACTGACGCAAGCCCCCGCAATGGCCCACCATGAGCCAGCAATGGGGCCGCAGAACCGCCAGATGGTCCGTGATGTTCTTAGCGTTCGACGGGCCGACCCCGATATTGACCAGGGTCACGCCCTGCCCGTCGTGGCGGACCAGGTGATAGGCCGGCATCTGGAACCGGTGCCAGGGCGAGGAGCCGATCAGCTCCTCGACCACCGCCTCGTCGAGCCCGCGCTCGATGGTGACGCCCCCGGGCAGGATGAGCCGGCTGAAGGGGCCGTTCTCGTCCTTGAGCTCGCCCACGGCCCAGCGGATGAACTGGTCCACGTAGCGGTGGTAGTTGGTGAGCAGGATCCAGGGCTGCACCGAGCGCCAGTCGCTGCCGGTGTAGTGCACGAGCCGCCGCAGGGAATAATCGACCCGCGCCGCATCGAACAGGGAGAGCGGGCGCGGCTCGTGCTCGTGGAAGATCCAGGTCCCGTCGGCGATCTCGTCGCCGACCTTGGCGAGGTTGGGAGTCGGGAAATGCTGCGCCAGCACCGAGGCGGAGTGGGCGCCGCGGGCGAGCTCGTCGCCGCGCTCGAACACGTAAGGGTAAGGGATTTCCTGATCGCTGACCCCGACCTCGATGGTGGCGCCGTAATCGCGCACGAGGAAGTTCAGCTGCTCCAGCAGGTAGTTCTTGAAGAAGGCCGGCTGGGTGATGGTGGTGGCATAGACGCCGGGCCCCTGGAACTTGGCGTAGGCGCGCTGCTTGACCGGCGGGACCGCGGTGGCCCGGTAATCCACCCGCAGTTCGGCGTAGCGGAAATGGAGGCGCTCGGCGGCGGTCGGGGTCGCGCCGGAGGCGAAGAACCGTTCCAGCGCATGGCGTTGCGCCTCGATGGCGCTGTCGTGAAGCGCGATGAGCCGGTCGACGGCTTCTTCAGGGGTGGCGACGGACTGGAAGGCGGGAAGCTGATCGGCAGGCACGGGACATCTCACGTCAGGACTCGTGCCTTAAGGGTCATACATGGTTTCGCCCAGGAACCCAACCCTCATGACGGCGCGGGCCGGGAGGGGGCGGATGCCGGGGAGAACCGGCACCCGCCGAACGGGCGATCCCGACTACTCGCAGACTTCCGTGCGGCGCACGAAGACCTGGCCCCATGCATCGACGAAGCGGCGCTTGACCGTGTAGCAGGACGGCGCCGGATAGGCGCTGACGCCGTAATACGGAGAGGCCACCGGATAGGCCGGATAGGAATAGGCCGGGTAGGAATAGGCGGGCGCAGCCGCGAGAGCGCCAAGCGCCAGGCCGCCGATCAGGCCGGCCGCCACCGCGCCGCCGACGTTGGAGCGCCGACCGCGGTAATAGGTGTGCCGGTAGCCGTAGTCGGGACGATAGGCGGGCCTGCCGTAATAGCCGGCGCCGCCCCTGTTCCGCCATCCGTATTCCTGGGCTTCCGCCGGAGCGGAGGCCATCATCATGCCGCCGCCGAGGGCCAGAGCGGCGAGGCCGGCGGTCAAAGTCACCTTCACGCGAGACATGTCATCCTCCCAAGGGGGAACCAGATTTTCAAGGCAGGAGCCCCACAGCCCCTTCGCTCCCTGAAAGTTGGGGCGAGACTACGCCGCCGGAGCTGAACTGAAGATGAAAGTTCCTGCCCGCCGCGATCCCTTTTCGCGGCGGCAAGGGCTTTCCCGGGCCTAGCGCGAGAACTTCTTGTACTTGATCCGGTGCGGGATGGTGGAATCCGTGCCGAGGCGGCGCTTCTTGTCCTCCTCGTAATCGGCGAAGTTGCCCTCGAACCATTCCACGTGGCTGTCGCCCTCGAAGGCCAGGATGTGGGTGGCGATGCGGTCGAGGAACCAGCGATCGTGCGAGATGATCACCGCGCAGCCCGCGTAGTCCTCCAGGGCCTCCTCCAGCGCCCTTAAGGTGTCCACGTCGAGATCGTTGGTGGGCTCGTCGAGGAGGAGCACGTTGGAGCCGGATTTCAGGATCTTGGCGAGGTGCACCCGGTTGCGCTCGCCGCCCGAGAGCACGCCCACCTTCTTCTGCTGGTCGGAGCCCTTGAAGTTGAACGCGCCGCAATAGGCGCGGGCGTTGATCTCGCGCTTGCCGAGATAGAGGATCTCGTTGCCGCCGGAGATCTCCTCGTAGAGGGTCTTGCCGGCGTCCAGCGAGTCGCGGCTCTGGTCCACGTAGCCGAGCTTCACGCTCTCGCCGATCCGGATCGCCCCGTCGTCCGGCTGCTCCTGGCCGGTGATCATGCGGAACAGGGTGGTCTTGCCCGCCCCGTTAGGGCCGATGATGCCCACGATGCCGCCCGGCGGCAGCTTGAACGACAGGCCGTCGATGAGGAGCTTGTCGCCGAAGGCCTTCTTGAGGCCGTCGAACTCGATGACGTTGTTGCCCAGGCGCTCGGCGATGGGAATGATGATCTGCGCGGTGGTCGGCCCCCGCTCGTTCGCCTTGGCGACGAGCTCCTCGTAGCGCTGGATGCGGGCCTTCGACTTGGCCTGCCGGGCCTTGGGGGACGCCGACACCCACTCGCGCTCGCGCTCGATGGTGCGCCGGTGCGCCTCGTCCTCCCGGCCCTCCTGCTCCAGGCGCTTCTGCTTCTGCCCGAGCCAGGACGAGTAGTTGCCCTCGTAGGGGATGCCCCGGCCGCGGTCGAGCTCCAGGATCCAGCCGGTGACGTTGTCGAGGAAGTAGCGGTCGTGGGTGACGATCAGGATCGCCCCCGGATAGGTGCGCAGGTGCCCTTCGAGCCAGGCGGTGGTCTCGGCGTCCAGGTGGTTGGTGGGCTCGTCGAGGAGCAGCAGCTCGGGCTGCTCCAGCAGGAGCTTGCACAGGGCCACCCGGCGGCGCTCGCCGCCCGAGAGCTTGTCCACGGACCAGTCGTCCGGCGGGCAGCGGAGCGCGTCCATGGCCTGGTCCACCTGGGAGTCGAGATCCCACAGGCCCATGGCCTCGATCTCGTCCTGGAGACGGGTCATCTCGTCCATGGTCTCTTCGGAATAATTCATGGCGACCTCGTTGTAGCGGTCGAGGATCGCCTTCTTGGCGGCCACGCCCTCCATGACGTTCTCGCGCACGTTCTTCGACGGGTCGAGCTGCGGCTCCTGCGGCAGGTAGCCCACCCGCGCGCCCTCGGCCACCCAGCCCTCGCCGTTCCATTCCGTGTCGATGCCGGCCATGATGCGCAGCAGCGTCGACTTGCCCGAGCCGTTGACGCCGAGAACGCCGATCTTGGCGTCCGGGTAGAAGGAGAGATGGATGTTGTCCAGGACCTTCTTGCCGCCCGAATAGGTCTTGGTGAGGCCGCGCATGTGATAGATGAACTGACGGGACACGGGAAAAACCCTGCTGATCTGGATGTGTTGAAGGAGTTGGCCGTCAGTTAGCAGGGGCGGCCCCCCGGGGCAAGGCGAAGGAATGCCGCCGGGTGGCGGGTGGCGGCGGGATGGGGTTCGGCGACACGTGGCCGTGTTGGGGATTCCACGCCTCTGCGAAGGCTTGCGCCTTCCCCGGTCGGGAATGCCATAGAGGGTCTGGCCGGGTGTCATCCCCGGCGGTCCGCAGGACCGGGACGGAGATCGCCCCTAGCGCAACGCTCCCCTCCTCCCGACCCGTCTCGGGTCTGCCGGAGATGGGCTTTACTGGCGTGGGGAGTGCGCCCTGCTCTCCTCCCCCTTGTGAGGTGGAGGTGGGGGTGTGTGTGCCTGACCTTCATAGGCTATCGCTCACA